>JBJKRM010000238.1:0-2651 GCA_046704685.1 Rhizomicrobium sp. | reverse complement strand
GCTCGGACGACATCCGGTTCATCTCGGCCAGCAGCAGCTTCAGCGTGTCGGTGCAGGCATTCAGGTTGTTTTTCAGTGTGTTGAAGTCGCCGTTGTAGTTCTCGGTGATCGCCGGAGGTATGACGCCCTTGGAGATGTCGTCGACGCAGCTTGCCGTCGTGGCGATCGGTGCGGTAACGGCATCGAGCAGTTCGTTGATGCCGAGCAGAAGCTCCTTGAAATTGCCCTTCGCCACTTCAGCATGAGCGCGGTCGGCAAGACGCCCCTGTTTCACGGAATTGATAACGCGACGGATTTCTTCAACAGCCGCATGCTGTGTGTCGGTCCGTTGGGTGCTGGCTTTGCTCATTGAGGTGATCTCCTCCGATACGGCACTGCCGCGGAAAGGTGGGTTGTGGCTCGGTTGACAAACAGCTCCATGGCGGACGCAGAGCGACAACGGCGATGGGGTGTGCGGACGGCCTGGACTTGGCGCGGGTGTGCCGACCGGCGAGGCCGATTATCCGGCCTTCGCGCGATGATGGGGCCCTCCGGCGAGGGCATGCACGCACGCAGGAGCGGGCGCATTCGCCTTCAACAGTTCAAGTTGCTGCGGCGGTTTTAGGGACCGGCATTGTCTTTGTGCTTAAGGCGACTCTACTGCTGGTTGATGCGTTGGCTTCAAATCGCTGCACCGAACTGTTGCCGTCGCGTATTGGTATTCTTCCTTAGGTGTCGATGATCCGTGTTCGGACGACATAGATTATGCAAGCCGTCACAGGGGGATAACGTACGAAGTGGGCGCTGGTAGCGTCGTCCCTATGATGGCGCTGCCGTCATCGAATTGGTGGCGGCAATCATCGCCGTTACGTATGAATACGTAGTGGCTCTGTTACGCGACAACCGCCGAGACTCCGCAAGCATCAGCGAAGAATTCGTCACAGCATTGCCGCGTCTGTGCTTTGTACGATTCCAGATTGCCGCCCGTCTCAGTGACGGCGGCCGGACGCGTTCACCTGCGCGACCAGCGCCAAGTAGGTGCGCTTTTCATAAGGGTCGGTGACGAAGGTGCGGATGAAGGCCGGTTTGGCGGCCGCGAGCTGGCGGCGCGCCTCGGCGAAATTCTTGCGGGATATCGCGATCTGGGCGCGGGCGACCGAGACATTGGCGGACCAGTCCGGATCACCTGCCAGTTGGGTCACGGCGCTGATATCGATGCCATTGAGGTATTTTTCGGCCTTGTTGTAGTGCGCCACCCGGATGAGGCAGTCGGCGAGGGTGAAAGCGGCCCCGCCGGTGATGCCGGCCTTGGGGCCGAAGGCCTTGATGGCGGAATGCAAGGCTGTTCGGACGTTCTTGAGACCGTCGGCGACATGCCCGGAGCGGCACTGCGAGGTGGAAGCGTCGATCAGGCCGACCACGGCGAAAAAGGATCCCGGCCCCTGTTTCGCCGCACCGAGGGCCGAAAGGTGCAGATCGTCGGCAATGCCCGCATCATAGCGGCCGAGGGCGCTCTCCGACTGGGCGCGGGTGGCCAAAGTCTGCAGGGTCATTTCGTGATTTGGACCGAAGGTGGCGACCATCCGGGGGTAGATGGCGTCGGTCTCGCGCACCGCCTCGGCATGACGGCCCTGGTTCATCAGCGTCTGGGCGATGTTGAGGTGACCGCGCAGGACATCAGGGCCGTTCGGCCCCTCCAGCGCGGTGTAGCTCGCCACCAGCCGGCGGAAGAGCTTTTCGGAACGGACCGGCTGCCCGATGCGCATCAAGGTGAAGGCGACACGCTGGGTGAGGTCGAGACGGTCGTTCGCATTCAACGTGGTGACATGCCGGGCCTTGTCCATCGCGGTCTGGAACTGGGTGAGGGCTTCGCGTTCGTGGTTGGAGATCAGGGCCACCATGCCCTTGGCCGAGGCCAGCCATACCGCCACGGTGTTGCCGACAGAATGCATGCGGGCAATCCGGCTTTCCTGCGCCGCGATGAGTTTCCTGGCGCGCTCCATGGAGCCGGCTTCGTAAATGCGCGCCTCCATCATCGCGTGTTGCAGATTGACGATCACGGCATGCCGGCTGTCTGGCCCTTCGGCGCGCTGGAAAAGCGCCGCGGCGCGCTGATAGTCGCGGCGCGCATCGGGCCAGTCGGTGCGCTTGTCGAGGGCGCGCGCCAGCGCCTGATAAAGGCGCGCGGCGATCAGGGGCTCCTGGCTGAAGCGCCGGTCGATATCAGGCGCAGCCGCGTTCACGGCTCCCACCAGGGTCTCATCGGCCTTGCCACTTTTGTAGGGACTGCTGCGGCTGAGGAAATCCACCGACAGGAACTGGCTGACGGATTCCGCGATGGCACGCTGCCGGTTGGCCGCGTCGCGTTGTGTCACGGCATTGCGGTAAAGGGTCAGGCTGGCGCCGACCCCAACGATGAGCACGCCCAGCACGGCGGCGATCCAGGGACGGCGCGCACGGGCACGCTCCACGGCGCGTTCGGCGATGCGGGCCCGTTCCTCCGCCTGCACCAGCCGGTCGCGCTCCATCCGCCGTTGCTCGAGGTTCTCCAGCCGGTCCGCCAGCGTGGCCGCACTTGGCAACCGCCGCATCGGATCACCGGCCGCCGCCACGGCGACGTCCTCGCGCAGCAGCGGGTCGGCGATGTCGGCCTCCCAGCCCGCCGCAAGCGG
>JBJKRM010000237.1:0-17698 GCA_046704685.1 Rhizomicrobium sp. | reverse complement strand
GCTGAGATGATGGCGTGCGCGAAGTCTTTCGCCCGGCGGGCGAAGTCCAGGATGATCAGCCCCTTCTGCCAGGCGATGGTGGCGTCGTCACAACCGGCCTCGTAGAAGCGGTCTTCGAAATCGTCGGCCTCGGGATCGAGCCCGGACGCGATGATGGTGAACTCAAACGTCTTCATCTTCATCCGCCTTCATGCGGGCAACGCTTCACCGCCCGGATGATCGCCCTGGCGTGATGCTCTGGGACCGCCGGAGTCGACCATACCGAGATCCGGCACCCGGTCCGGTCATGATGGGGGCACAACAGTCGTCCCCACGGATGTCCCTTTCCAGGTTTCCAACTCCAACCGCATTCTTCCGCGTATGCCACAGCCGCCTCGATTTCCTTGCAGGGATGCGTCGGCCTAGCCACGTCTTACCTTCCAATCGTCAGCGAAGTGTAAACAAATGTCAACACCCCGCCGGAAGTTATCCGACGCGCGGGTCATGGCCAGGCGAGCGGCCATTTACGCAGATGATTGTACCGAACCTCCATCATCCCAACGCGGTGCGTCAGCGCAGCCGTCAATCCGTTGCAGAAACAGTCTCAACGCGGCACCCGAATTTGGGAATCGAGCATCCAGTCTCGACCCGTTCAGGACCACTGTCGTCGAGATAGAGAAGATACATGCGCCAGCCCCCGCAAAGCGCAAAAAGAAAGGCGGCCAGGGGAGAAACGAGTTCTCCTGAACTGCTACGGCAGTCCTACCCAACCGCTCTCAACATACTAGGCAGCCAGCGGTGAACCTTCAATGAGGACCAATCAACACGATCAATGGGAATGATATTGGTTCAGAATATGCTCCGGAATGGCGAGCAACATCCGGCGCTTATGCCGGATTTCACAAGGCACGATTATTTCCAGGGTATTGTCGATAGATGCACGCGCCTCAAGAAACGCCTCCAGCGGCAGACGTGCACCCAGTCCCATAGCGGGCTGTCGCTCGTCACGCGCGCCACCGGGCTGGGGAACGCCTTGCCGCGCTCGCCTTTGGCATAAAGCGAAATCGCCGCTAGGCCTCGAAGGCCGTGGCAACATCCACCAGCCAGCGGCGGACGGCATCCTCCAGCTTCGCCGGCATCCGGGCCTTGAGCGCCGCCTCGACGGGCGCGGTGAGGGCGCGGGCGCGCTTGTTGAGGGCGCGGCCCTCCTCCGTCACCACCAGGCGGAGGATGCGGCCATGCACCGGATCGGGCTGTTTGCGGATGGCGCCGCGCGCTTCCAGAGCCCGCACGATGCCGTTCACCGTCTGCGGCGTCAGCATGGCCAGACGCGCCAGATCCGCCGCCGAAATGGCCTCATAGGCGCGGATCAGGGTCAGCGCCGATTGCTGCGGAAAGGTCAGCCCCTCCTTGGCAAGAGCACGGTCCAGCGCCAGCCGCACCGAGGCATTGGCCTGACGCAAGAGGTAGGTGAGATAGCCTTCCGGCCCGCGCTTGGCCTCGCCGATCTCAGGGATGCGCGGCAGCCCGCGGCGGATATCCTTGACCATGTTATCAGGGCCCTTATATGTTATCAGGACACGAATACTAAAGATCATCGCGCGAATTGCCGTGGAGGGCAACCATGATGCATCCCGAACCCGTCGTGCTGGAACGCAATTCCATCCGGCTCGAGCCGCTGAACCAGAACCATGCCGCCGGCCTGCGCACGGCGGCGGCCGATGGCGCGCTGTGGGAGCTGTGGTTCACCAAGGTGCCGGCACCGGAGGAGACCGACACCTATGTGGCGGCCGCGCTGCGCGGCCTTGCGGAAGGACATATGCTGCCCTGGGCGGTGCGTGACCGCGACAGCGGCGCCATCATCGGCAGCACCCGCTATCACGACATGGTGGCGGCGATCGGCCGGGTCGAGATCGGCTACACCTGGTATGCGCGCAGCCGTCAGAGAAGCCACGTCAACACCACCTGCAAGCTGATGCTGCTGAGCCATGCCTTCGACACGCTGGGCTGCAAGGTGGTGGGACTGCGCACGGACGGATTCAATTTCCGCTCGCAGAAAGCGATCGAGGCGCTCGGTGCCAAGCGCGACGGCGTGCTGCGCCATCATGCGGCGCGCCGCGACGGCACGATGCGCGACACGGTGATGTACAGCATCCTGGCGTCCGAATGGCATGATGTGAAACGCCACCTGGAACTGCGATTGCAGCGCCACGCCGCCTGAGCAATCGTGCGCGCCCGAATTGGTGTTATGGGTAAGCTGTCCCCGAATTAGCGGAAGGTGGCGGCGAGCTGATCGTGGAGCGCCGATTTCAACAGGGCAAGGCGCTTGCCGTCGAAATCCTTCCAGCGCAGCGCCCGAAGTGGCGCCTCGCGCGCCAGACGGAAGAACATCACCTGGCCGATCAGTGCGAAGGTGCGGATCACCGCGCGCGGATCACCTTCGGCAAGCCCCAGCAGGCGGGCGACCAGCGCCGAACAGGTGTGCGCCACCCGGCGCATGACGCGCTCGAAGATGATGTCGCAGGCCTTGCTGGGCTGCGCCTGCTCGCGGCAGAGGAACAGGATCCAGCGATCCAGTTCACGGTCGCCGACGAACAGATCGGTGAGCGCATCGAGGAACTCGGCGAGGGCCGCGACCTGCTGCTTGCGGCTTTGACCGCCCTCCTCCAGGTCCTTGTTGATGCGGTCGACGATGGGGCCGAGGCGCTGCTCGACGCGGCCGGCGATGAAATCGGCACAGGCCAGATAAACGCCTTGCTTGCCGTTGAAATAGTACTGCAGGGCCGGAAGGCTGACACGCGCCTTCTTGGCCACCATGCGGGTGGAGGCGCCGTCAAAGCCCTTGGCGCCGAACACGTCGAGCGCCGCCAGGATAATCTTTTCCCGGGACTCGTCGCCGCAAGCATAGCCACCCTTCTTCGGGCGGCGGCGCGGGGCACGCTTCACAGAGGTGGCCATGGCGGAGGGCCCGGTAAGAAGGCATCGATCCATCGGATGATAGGTTCGCCTCCTCTGCGGTCAAGCACACCGATCAGAAGTCGCCGGGCGTGTCTGTCGCAGCATCGCCCTGAACCTGCGCCTTGCGGTATTGCAGATAAAGGCTGCGAGTGGCGGCATAAGGATCGATGGAGGTGCGCTCGATGCTCTCGAGGGTGCCGAGGTTCTCCGCCCGCCAGTCGACGATGTTGAGCGCGCCGACGCCGACATCGGCATAGACCTTGCCATTGTAGGACACATAGAACATCGGATCGAGAAGGATGTCGGCAAGCTTGCCGGTGAGGTCGCGCGGCGGCGCCGGGCCGATCAACGGCAGCATGAGGTAAGGTCCTTCAGGCAAGCCCCAGGTACCGAGGGTGATGCCGAAATCGCTGTCGTGCCGGACGATGCCGAAGCGCGAGGCCACATCGACGAAACCGCCGAGCCCCAGCGTGGTGTTGATCACCAGCCCGCCGGCGGTGCCGGCGGCGTCGGACAGGCGCGCCTGCATCAACTCGTTGGCGAACACCACCGGCGCGTTGAGGTTGGTCAGCGCATTGTGGATGCCAGTGCGCACCGGCCGCGGCACGGTACTGACATAGAACTTCGCCACCGGCTTGGCGACGGCGCGGTCGAGCCTCTGGTTGAAGGCATAAATCTCGCGGTTGGTGGATTCGTAAGGATCTGGCGATCCGGCACAGCCGGCCAGCAGCAGGACGGCGGCCACGGCGGCAAACAGGCGGGTTGCGTAAAATCCGGTCATGACACGAACGCCGCCGGAAGCAGCACCGCCAGCAACAACAACACGGGCACCGACCACAAATAGCGATGGTAGTAGACCAGCCTGGAGGCAATGCCGAGACTCATGCCGCCGGCCAGCACGGCGCCCCAGATCCTGGTGTTGGGGACCACCAGAAATGCGGCGGCCAGCAGGGCCATGAGACCGAGCAGCCGGCAGACTTCGCGCCGCAGGCAGATCTGCGCGCGCAGGCGGCGGACAAGGCGCGGATCCCACAGCGCAGCCAATCCGCCGATTGCGAACGGCAGCGAAACGGCAACCAGCGCCAACGACCCCGCCATATCCATGAAAAAGCCTCTCGTCGTTCAAACAAGAACCCCGCCCGGCTGGAGGACCGCCGGGCGGCGCTCTCAGCCGCGTTCGCTCAACACCAGACGAATATTCCCGGCAAGGCCGAGAGCGGTGCCGGCGACCAGCGGCAATACGGCAACGATGAAGTCGGTCCGGCCAACGGCGTTGAAGCGGACAAGATCAATCAGGAAGGCGACACTGACGCCCACCAGGAAGGCAGAGATCAACATCAAGAGCATGGTGGCGCGGCGCAGCCGGGTGTCGTAATCGGCGGGTGACGGACGTTCCTGCATGGCCATCTCCGTTGGACCGAGTCCGGCGTAAAGTCTATCGAATGATCATTATCTATCAATCGATATAATTCTTTCAGCCCCGGTTGCAAGGCCGGACGGCGGCGGCGGTCCGTGACGGATTTGCATCTGTTGTCCGGGGCTTGCGGCGGTTGTGGGAAACGGACGGCAAACCGGGCGGCAACGTGTCGCGCCACGGCAACACCATCCGGCAAGCGGCGGAGCGGCTGAGGCCACGCCTCAAAACAAGATGCGCCGCCAGTATCATAACGGCGCAGCTGCATGCCTTACGTACAAATTCTCCGGCGGCTCAGCCATCGAGAAGGGCCACTGGCTCGGTGTCGTGCCGCACGTCGAGCACCGTCAGCGTCTTCTTGCGGCCCAGGCGGTCGCGCCAGCCCATGGTCTGCCCGGCGGACAGTCCGATCAGGGCGGCGCCGACCGGCGTCAGCACCGAGATGCATCCGGCTATGGGATCGGCCTCGCACGGATAGACCAGCCGCACCTCGCGGATTTGTCCCGTCAGATCATCGCGATAGCGCACCTTCGACCCCATCATCACGGCCAACGGCGCGCGGTCACCCGGCACAACGGTGGCGCGGTCGAGCTCTTTCAACAGGAACGAAGCGATATCCGGCGCGGAGGTCATCGCACCGGCAGCGATGTTGTACAGCCTGGCGTGATCGGAAGCCGACAGGGTGATTTGGGGCAAAGCATCCTTCACAGCGTGCTCCTTTCGCGGCCGTGCCGCGCAATGGTCGTTTTGCTCAGAGCTTTCGGCTTGACCCGGATGCCGCTAGCGACATCCGGGCAACGTGCCTGCATGCAGGCGGCTCGCGCGAAGAGTTTTGCGTCGGATCCACGTCATAAAGCCGATGTGGACAGCGTTTTGCCCTTTTCAAGGGCCGCCGCGCCCATGGCACCGTTTTAATGTGGAGATGGTGGGGACTGCCGAAAGGATGCTGGCACGGCTGTCACAGTGTTGAAGTCCCGCCACGGATTGGCGCCACAGGTCAAGGCTGCCGCTGGCTCTGACGGTTGTCATACTATCCGCGGCGCTGCCGCTGCGCGCAAACATCACAGGTGGTTTTGTTTGCGGCGCCCCCCATCCCCATCCAGACTCACCGCGGGACAACGAGGGGGGCTTCGATGTTCGAACGTCAGCGTTTCGTTGCCATCGACTACCTGCGCGGCTTCGTCGTGCTGCTGGTGGTGCTGCACCATTCGGTGCTGGCCTACTACCCGCAAGCGCCCGCGGCCGGTGCGCCGTTCGACCAGATGCCGTTCGCCTGGGGGGCGTTTCCGGTGGTCGATGCGCAGCGCTCCGAACTTTTCGCGCTCTTGGTGCCGTTCAACGACATCTTCTTCATGGCGCTGCTGTTCTTCGTCTCCGGCCTGTTCGTGGCCGACAATCTCGAGCGCAAGGGCGCCCTGCCGTTCGTGGCCGCTCGCTTCCTGCGCCTCGGCGTGCCGTTCGTCTTTGCCGCGGCTGTGATTGCTCCCATTGCTTACTATCCGGCCTATCTGCAGAGCGGCGCCGAACCGGGTCTGGCACCCTATTGGCAGAGCCTGATCGCGCTGCCGTTCTGGCCGGCCGGGCCGGGATGGTTCCTCTGGGTGCTGCTCGCTTTCGGAACGGCCGCAGGCTTTATCCACCTGATATGGCCGGGCTGGACGGCGATGCTGGCGCGCCTTGCGGCGGGAGCCGACCGCCATCCCTGGCGCTTCCTGCTCGGCTTGGTGGGGCTGTCCGGCGCGGGCTACATCGCCCTGTCGATGGTGGTTGATCCCTTCCGCTGGCTGACCTTCGGGCCGTTCGCGCTGCAAGCGAGCCGCATCATCCACTATGCGGTGTATTTCCTGGCCGGCGTTGCGGTGGGCGGGTTCGCTCTAGGCAACGGATTGCTAGCGGCAGACGGCAAACTCGCCAGACGCTGGTGGCTGTATGCTTCCTTAGCGGTTCCGGCCTTTTTTGCGGTGATCGCGGTGCTGGTGACGGCGCCGAAGATCAGCCTGCCACCGCACAGCTGGGAGGCCATCGGCGGCGCGTTGTTCGCGCTGTCCTGCGGCCTGTCGTCGTTCACTCTGTTGGCACTGTTTGTGCGCTTCCTGCGCCGCCCCAATCCGGTGCTCACCAGCTTGGCGCGCAATTCCTACGGCATCTATCTGGTGCACTACGCCTTCGTCAGCTGGGCGCAGTGGCTTCTGTTGCCGGTGCAGCTCGGACCACTGGAAAAAGCAGCCATCGTTGTGGTCAGCGCAGTGGGGTTAAGCTGGGCGACAACAGCGTTTTTGCGCCGTCTTCCGGGCGCGCGCAGGGTTCTGTGAATTCAGGGATAGCGCATCCAATCCCCGTCCCAAAATGAAACAGAGGTGCGCTGGGAAGCACACCTCTGCATCAGCTTTGCGAGTATTGGAGTGTAATAAAAGTCGTATATCGATCGGTGCCGCAGCAGTCAATCAAATGCTGCATCAGCGCCATGTGAAATGCGGGATATGGTGAACCCTCAATCGTTGCGTGCATGCCTTGCGTGACTCGCCGATGATTATTCCGCGGGCAGACAAACAGAGTTCCTCTACGCAAGGGTTCCACCAAACCCCATCAACGGTTGCGAAAATAGCGATAACGCAATCACGCTTTGCCAGCGGCAGACTATTGGGATCGGATGTTGCCACAAACAGCGGTGTCGCTACCGCGGCGGCAGCGAGCGCACAACAATTCGCAAAAACGGGAGAGAATGCCTGCTGCACCGCATCGCTTTTTCAGCAACAATGGCGAGCTTGGCAGGACGATGCGAGGATGCGCGACAATCCAACCAATCATGATGGTGCAGGAGTCGCAGGTGGCGGTGGCCAGCAGCAACCGGCCGCAAGCGACAGCACACACAACACTCATCCCGGATTTATCACACCCAGCGAATGGCGGAGCGGGAAAGGCGTGATGCGCCGACTGGCGACGCGGATATCGCACTGGTTCAGCGGACACTGAAAAGGACTTCAGCGGTCGTAGCCGTGCCGGCTGGAATAGAACACCAGCCACATCAATCCGCCGCCGACCCCGATGGTGACAACCACGCCCAACACCATGAAGAGCCAGCCCAGGCCGCTCATGGCGATGCCCGACAGGTCGGACCAAGCGTTGACGGCATAGACGATCGCAGCCACCAAGAAGGCGCCGAGAACAACAAGCGTGATCCAGCCGCCCACACCCAGTTTTTCGTCCTTCTCTGCCATGCTTGGCACTCCCGGATGACGCCGATTTAATTGCCTGGAACGACCTTTCGCAACATCAGGTTGCCATAATTCGAGGCGCCAATTTCGCCAGACCGCGCGGGCGAAAGCAACTCTTCCTCAGCGGAGGATCACTTTCAACGGCGCGATCCCCGACAACGCCGCTGTTGGCTTATGGACGGGATTTGAGCGATGCTGCCGCTATCTTGATTCGTCCGGCAGCTTTGACAAGGGAGTACGGCCGATGAAAAGGCGTGAGTTGATTTTGGGCGCCCTCGCCGCCGGCGTCACCGCAGTACCCGCCTTTGCGGATGAGGACCTCACCTATACCGAAGACGAAATCACCCGGGCGGCGGCCGATTTCTTCGGCATCGCCACCGAGGCCGTGGCCAAGGCCGTGCAGCGCATCTTCCGCGAACAGGGCCAGCCCGATGCCTATATCAAGGGCGACGAGGGCTCGGGCGCCTTCGTGGTCGGCCTGCGCTACGGTTCGGGCTGGCTGATCCGCAAAAACCACGACCCCAAGAAGGTCTACTGGCGCGGTCCCTCTATCGGATTTGACGTCGGCGGCAACGCCTCGAAGGTGTTCACGCTGATCTATAACCTGCGCCACGAGCGCAGGCTTTTCCAGCGGTTCCCAGGGGTATCAGGCTCCTACTATTTCGTGGCGGGTATCGGGGTGATGTACATGCGCTCCGGCGGAGTGACGCTGGCTCCGATGCGCACCGGCGTCGGCCTGCGTGCCGGCGTCAATGCGCAGTACGAAGACTACACCGACAAGCGCGACTGGTTCCCGCTGTAAAGACAGGCAAATAACAAATAGAGAGCAGCGAATAGGGAAATCGGAGCCCCTATTCGCTGCTTGCGTTTGTCACCCTTCCACTTTGACCGGCTCTTCGATGCTGCCGGCGGGCTTGGGCAGGTACAGCAGCAGGGCCGAGGCCACATAGGTGGAAGAAGCCGTGCCGATCACGATGCCGAACAGGATGGCGCCGGTGAATTCCTTGAGGGCCGGCACAAAGAAGTAGAGCGGGATGATCGACAAGGCGGTAGCCAGTGAAGTCAGGATCGTCCGCGTCAACATCTGGTTGGTGGACAGGTTGACCAGCTCGGGTAGCGGCATACGTTTGTATTTGCGTCGGTTCTCGCGGATACGATCGAACACCACCACGGTATCGTTGATCGAATAACCGGCGAGGGTCAGTAGCGCGGCGATCGAGGTCAGAGTGAAATCGAGATGCAATATGCTAAACAAGCCTGCCGTAACGAAAACGTCGTGGCCGGTGCAGATTGCCGCGCTGATGCCGTATTGCCACTCAAAGCGGAACGCCACCCATAAGGCGATACAGATAACGGCGAGAATAGAAGCGTAGACGCCGCTTCGGAACAACTCGCCCGAGACCTTGGCACCGATCACTTGGGTACTGAGATAATCGTAACGCTTGCCGAGCTTGTTTTTGATGGTCTGCGCGGCCTTGTTGTAGTCCTGATTGACTTTGGGCAGGACGCGAATCATCAGGCAGGAATACTGTGGCGCCGCGCAGGGGCCGCCACCGACGGTCTGGATCACCTGATCCCGGAAGCCCAGCGAGGTAATCTCCGAGCGCACCTGCGCCACTTGGGTATCGCTGATCGTGTAAGGCGCCTTGGCCTCCACCTCGACGCCGCCCATGAAATCCAGGCCCAGATTGAAGCCGTTGACGAAAAAGATCGAGACGATCGAGATCACCAGCAGAAGACCGTCCAAGGCGAAGGCGTAGTAGCGTGCGCCGATGAAATCGATGGTGGTGGCTTCGGGAAGAAATCGCAGGAGAGGCATGGGGTTATGCGTCCAAAATGGGCGGGCGAGAGATAAACACATTAGGCCTCGGGGACAAGCCAGCCGCCCTCGCCTTACGGCTTCGGTGCGTCATCCCCCGATTTTGCCTGCGGCACAGCCCGGCTGTGCCTTCGACTTCGCGGGTAGCCCCGCGTTCACCGTCCTGATTCACCGTAGCAGGCACGGGCTTTTGCTTGGCGGCTTCGACGTGGCATGCTCCCGCTTGGCGTACGGCTTGTGCTGAGCCCTGCGGGGGCGCCGATGCAGTTCTGGGGAGGCTTCTACCAGACTGCGGCAAAATGACAACACGGCGAATTCGGTGGGGGGCGTTTGCAGAGCCCAGGAGACACCCCACCTAAGGGAAACGGTGCGGGGACTCTGACGGCATGGATCAACTCACACACGATATCCTGGCCTTTATCACCAACCACCCCGATCTGGCGGCACTGGTGATCGGCGCCACCGCCTTCGGTGAATCCTTTGCCATCATCAGCTTCTTCGTGCCGGGGACGACGATCCTGGTCGCTGCTGGCACGCTGGTGCATGCCGGTGTGCTCGATCCGGCAGCGGCGGCTGGTGCAGCGGCCATCGGCGCCCTGATCGGCGACACGTTGTCTTTCGTGATGGGCCGCTGGTTCGGCACCGGACTAAGGCATCGCTGGCCATTCAGACAACACCACGCCGCTTTCGACCGCGGAGAGATATTCTTCAAGAAGTACGGCTGGGCCAGCGTCTTCATCGGGCGTTTCCTGGGGCCGTTGCGCGCCTTCGTGCCGCTGTCGGCCGGGATGTGCCGCATGCCGGCCGTGCCGTTCTACACGACGAGCATTATTTCGGCCGCCATCTGGGCCCCCGCCCTGCTCTATTCCGGGTATCTCATCGGCTGGGTGCTCGGCAGCGGCCTGCCGCCCGAGGAGAAGGTCGCGGTGTTCGCCAGCGCGGCCGCGCTGCTGGTTCTGCTGCTCTACCTGATGAAACGGATCGTCAAGACGGATTAGGCCGTGCTTCCGCTTTCACATCGCTTCGGCGGACCAGTCCATCATGGCACGCCCGCCGCGGCCGCGGCATAGGCGGGTGGAAGCCCAGCGCATCCTTCCGCCTTTACAAGGCTTCGACGCGCTGGGCCCCTCAGCTTGACGGCATCTCAGGCTTATCCGTGCAGTTTCTTGGCGACTTCCGCGATCTTGCGGCCCTGGTAACGCGCGCCGGTAAGCTCGTTGTCAGAAGGCTGACGCGAACCGTCGCCACCGGCGATGGTGGTAGCGCCATAGGGCGAGCCACCGGTGACCTCACTCAAGGTCATTTGCCCGGCATGGCCGTAGTCGAGACCGACGATCACCATGCCGAAGTGCAACAGATTGGTGATGATCGAGAACAAAGTCGTCTCCTGGCCACCATGCTGGGTAGCGCTGGACGTGAAAGCACCGGCCACCTTGCCGTGCAGAGTACCCTTGGCCCACAAGCCACCGGCCTGATCGAGGAAGTTCGCCATCTGCGAGGCCATGCGGCCGAACCGCGTGCCGACCCCAACCACAACAGCGTCGTAATTGGCGAGGTCTTCCACCTTGGCGACCGGCGCCTTCTGATCGAGCTTGAAATGCGCTTTCGCGGCGACCTCCGGCGGCACCAATTCCGGCACCCGTTTGATATCGACCATAGCGCCCGCCTCACGGGCGCCTTCGGCGACGGCCTCCGCCATCTTCTCGATGTGACCGTATGACGAATAATAGAGAACCAGAACTTTGGGCATCGCATTCACTCCTGTCTGTTAATCGGCGTCCACCAGGACGATTTCGGAATCCTCAAGGGCCGTGATGGCGATCCGGTCAGTTGTGGAGATTGCGGCACCATCACGCGCGTTCACCCGCACGCCGTTCACCTCCACCGCGCCGCTAGCGGGGACCAGATAGCCGTGGCGCGTGTCACCAAGCGCGTATTCGGTGCGCTCGCCGGCTTTGAGGGTTGCGCCAAGGACGCGGGCATCCGTGCGGATGGGAAGCGCCTCCGCGTCATCGGGAAAACCACTCGCCAGTGTGACGAAGCGGCCGGAGCGGTCGACCTTGGGGAACGGCTTGGCACCCCAGGCCGGCGCACCACCGCGCTGGCGCGGGATGATCCAGATCTGGAAAATCTTGGTCACCCCAGGCTCGAGATTGTACTCCGCATGCCGGACACCGGTGCCCGCACTCATCACCTGCACATCGCCTGCTTCGGTGCGTCCCTTGTTGCCCATCGAATCCTGATGGGTGATCGCCCCCTCGCGCACATAGGTGATGATCTCCATGTCCGCATGGGGATGCGGCGGGAATCCGCTGTCGGGCGCGACCTCGTCATCATTCCACACCCGCAAGGCGCCCCAATGGACGCGCTCGGGATCGTGGTAGTCAGCGAAGGAAAAGTGATGCTTGGTTTTCAACCAACCGTGATCGGCACCGCCGAGTTCGTTGAAGGGTCTGACTTCGATCATCTGTTTGCTCCTGGCGGGAACCCCGCCCGATTTCTGCCGACCACAGATATTGATCCCACCACCGTATAGAAATAGAAACTATAGAAACCCATTGTTTCTGGATTTTGCATGACGAGTCTGCCCGACCTGGAAGCCCTGGCAATCTTTGCCAAAGTGGCGGAGTTCCATTCCTTCGCCCGCGCCGCGGCCGAGCTGAAGTTGTCGAAGCCGACGGTTTCCAAAGCGGTGACCCGGCTAGAACAACGGTTGGGAACCACCCTGTTCAACCGCACCTCGCGGCGGCTGGCGCTGACCGAGGCCGGGCAGAAGCTGCTGGCCCGCGCCAGCGCCATGCTGGCCGAAGGCGAAGCAGCCGAAAGCGAAGCCCTGTCGCAATCCCAGGCACCGCGAGGCCTGCTGCGGATCGCGGCGCCAATGTCGTTTGGCGTGCTTTATCTGGCGCCACTGCTGCCCGCCTTCTTCCGCCAGTATCCGGACGTCTCCATCGACCTGCAGCTGAGCGATGAAGTCGTGGACATCGTCGGGCAAGGGTTCGACGCAGCGATCCGCATCGCAGCCCTGCCGGATTCATCGTTGCTGGCCCGACGGCTGTGCCCCATGCCGGTCTATCTGGTCGCCGCGCCCGCCTATTTGAAAGCATATGGCAGGCCGAAGCATCCGATGCATCTGAGCGAGCACATCGGGATCACCTATTCCTATCAGCTGAGGCCCGGCGTCTGGCAGTTCCGCAAAAAAAACGGTGAGACTGCCACGGTGCGGCCCAACGGACCTTTGCGCGTCAACAACGGCGAAGCCATGCTGCCCAGCATCATCGGTGGCATCGGCATCGGCATGCTGCCGGAGTTCATTGCGCGCGAAGCGCTGGCGAAGAAACAGATCGAGATCCTGCTGCCTGACTGGTCGCTGCCGGAAGGCGCAGTCTATTGGCTGACGCCGCCCGGCGGCCCCAAACCACAGCGCGTCACCGCGATGGCGGAGTTTCTGGCGAGCGGATTAGGACGTCGCAGAAACGTTCGCACACCTGACTGACTTACCGCCCTTGATCAACATCGCCGACGCAAGAGCGGCCGCCCTGCAACTCCGGGCCGCACATCAACCCTGGGTCGCTTCAACGTGCCCCCGCAAAGGGTCGTCGTGGCGCAGGAGGGCCGTTTGCCACATAGGTACAACACCGAGTGGCGATGAAACGTGGCAAGAAGATGCCGTCGCATGCTGGAAAGGTCATAACCGAATTGAACCAATTAAAAGCTGGTGTTGGGCCCATTCCAACGCGAGCCCAGCAACCATAGGTCCGGGTATCGCGCACATTCTTCACAAACTTCCGACACAGTTCGTTCCAGTATTTTTTAAAATCTCATCAACTTGCCGCCCGTAGCTTGGTCCCCGCGAGACAAATCGATCTGTGTACTGATTTGTACACGAACGACCAATATAAGGGGTTTTGAATGCACCAGGTTTCTGCAAGCGGTGTCGCGCGGCGCGCCAAGCGCCTGTCCGCGCTTGCTCCGATCATCGCCGCAGGGCTTTTCTGCCTCGGCACCACCGCACCAGCCGAGGCCGGCTTCACCGCCAAAGATGCCCAGATTCTGGGGCGCGTGCTTGGCTTTCTCAACCCGGCACCACCGTCTTCGGTGACACTGGCCCTGGTCTACGATTCACCGGCCTCGCAGAAGGAAGCCGAGGCTCTTGCCGGTCAGATCGGCGGCAAGGCCGGCAACTTCACGCTGGTGCCAAAACCGGTGAAGGCAAGCGCTCTCGCCAACTCTAACGCCAACGCCATCCTGGTGATGAGCGGCGTGACCGGCTCGGCAGCCGCCGACGCGGTCAAGGCCAAGAAGATTCCCTGTTTCACCGGTGACCGCGCTCTGGTGAAGAGCGGCGCCTGCCTGATCAGCATCACCACAAATCCCAAGGTCGAGATCGTCGTCAGCAGCAAGTTGGAACACGCCAGCGGCGTCGGCTTCGGCGCCGCCTTCCGCATGATGATCACCGAAATCTGAGGACCATCCCCATGAAACTCTCGATGAAAACGCTGCTCGCCTGCGGCGCTTCCAGCCTCTGCCTGTCGCTAGGTGCCGCCAATGCCCAGTCGGTCGACTACAACATGCTGCAGCAGACGTTCGGTGAACCCGTCACCATGTCCGCGACCGGCAAGCCGCAGCGTGCCTCCGATGTTCCGGCGGACATGATCATCATCACCCAGGATCAAATCCGCCGTTCGGGCGCAACCAAGCTGATCGATCTTCTGAAATTCGTTCCCGGCCTCGACGTGGCGACCATCGGCGACAGCGTCGCCGACGTCAACGTGCACGGCTTCCTGCAGCCGGCCGCGCCGCGCCTGCTGGTACTGGTCAACGGCCGGCAGGTCTATCTCGACCACTACGGCTATGTCAGTTGGAACACCATCCCGGTACAGCTGTCCGAAATCCAACAGATCGAGATCGTGAAAGGCCCCGGCTCGTCTCTGTTCGGCTTCAATGCCGTAGCCGGTGTGATCAACATCATCACCATTGATCCGCAAACGACCCAGAAGTCAGTTCTCACCGCGACCGGCGGCAGCTACGGCGCGCGCGACTTCTCTGCCGTTCTGTCACATCGCCTTTCCGACACGGTCGCTGCCAAGTTCAGCGGCGGCTATTCGGCCCAGGACGCCTATGCGATTTCGCCGACGATCGGAAAACCCATCAATCCGGAAGCGTTGAACGCCTCACTGAACGTGGCATGGCAGGCCGACTCCAACGTGGTGGTGCGCGGTGAAACAACCTGGGCCCGGTCGCAGCAGTTCGAGCAGATCGCCGTTGGCGGCTTTTCGAACGCAAAATACCTCACCTATTCCTACAAACTGGGTGCCAGCGCCGATACCAGCCTTGGACTGTTCGACGTCTCGGCATACCGCAATCACATGACCTATATTACGGCGATGCCGTATGTCGGCGCGCTCAACGACCGCAACGACGTCACGGTTGTCTCGGCCAATGACCTGTTCAAGGCCAGCAACGACGTGACCATTCGCCTGGCAACCGAATACCGCAACAACATCAACACGGCCGACGGCATCACACCGAAGGACGGCGCCGAAGTCGTATCCGGCAGTGCCATGGTCGACTGGACGATCTTGCCCCAACTGTCGTGGACCAATTCGGGACGCATCGACGCTTTCGCGCTGCGCAACACGCCGTTCGACCGCAACATGACAGTCTACAGCTGGAACAGCGGACTGGTCTGGCGCGCCAGCCCGACGGATACCGTCCGCCTGCTGGCAGGCCGCAGCATCCAGACACCCTCACTGATCCTTCTGTCGCTTTATCCCGGCCTCGATCCCTCAGGAATGGAAAGCGTCGAGCTCGGTTGGGACCATGACTTCAGCGACATCTCGTCCAAGCTCCATATCTCGGTCTACCGCCAATGGTATGACAAGGTGCTGGGACTCATGAGCAATCGCGGCAATACCAGCGCCAGTGGTGCTGAAGTGATCTTCAAGGGCGCCAACCAATCCGGCTGGTCGTGGACGGCTTCGCTGAATGCGCGCAGCGTCAACGACGCCCTGACGCCTTCGGCGGGCCCTTACGACATCTCCCTCGACTATGCCGCCACAACGCCGAAATACGTCGCGACCTTTGGCGTCGGCAAGACCTGGGGTGCTTTCGAATTCAACCTCCTGGGCAAATGGCAGTCACACTCCAAGACCTGGGAGCCGTATGCGTTCATGCCGGGGTTCGTCGACTTGCCGGACTTCCTGACCATGACCGCGCGCGTCGGCTGGAAGATTTCCGACCACTTCACGCTGGCGGTCACAGCGGCGCAGTTCAACAAACAGACGATCTACGAACAATCAGGCGTACCGGACAAGTCGCGCTACATGATCACGCTGACGAGTTCGCTGTAAGGACAGCTGATGTTCCGCATGTTCAAGCTCTCGTCCTGGCCGTTCGCGCTCAAGCTGGGAGTCAGCCCGCTGATCGCGCTGGCTATGACGGCGATCATCGCAGTGGTGGGGCTACGCGGTGTCAATGCGCAATCCCAATCCCTCGACAGCGTCGTCCATGATGCCGTGCACGGTTCCGGTCTGCTGTTCAAGGCCAAGGACAAGATCCAAGGCGTCAATGGCGGCATCTACCGCGTGCTATCACTCCAGGCGGCAAAAACACCCAACCTCGATGCAGCGGCCCAGTTGAAGCATTTGAGCGGCGAAGTCGACGAGGCGGTCGCCGACCTGACGAAATACCGCAACGGCTGGGCGACGGCCAAGAACAAGCCGCGGATCGACAAGCTGATCAAGGACGTCGAAAACTACAAAGGCGCCATCAATTGGGTCTCCCAAATGATGGAGATCGACTTCAATTCGGCGGTGTCGTTCCTGGTGCCATTCGACAAGAACTACAAAGAGCTGTCGACCGAGATCAGTGCGATCATCTCGGCCGCCGAAGCAGCCTCCGAACGGCAACAGGAGAACGCCAACGCGGTGGCCGCCAATACGCGCTCCATCTTCATCGAGGCCGCCATCTTCTCGGCCTTGATCGTGCTCGGCATTGGCGGCTTGGTTGGCTGGGGCACCACCCGCTCGATCCGCGCCATTGCTGGAACCACGCGCGATCTGGCACAGGGCGATCTCACTATCGACGTCGCCTCGCTGGAGCGCCGGGACGAGCTGAACGATATCGTCCAGTCGCTCGACGTCTTCAA
Source organism: Rhizomicrobium sp. (assembly GCA_046704685.1). Classification (GTDB taxonomy): domain Bacteria; phylum Pseudomonadota; class Alphaproteobacteria; order Micropepsales; family Micropepsaceae; genus Rhizomicrobium. Next base: position 1,163 of record JBJKRM010000237.1, on the reverse strand, counting down.
GAAGACTGCAATCCTCGCCCGCGACCGCACCGAACAGGCCGTGCGCACTGCGGAAGAAGCGGAGAAGGCCATCAAGGGCATTGGCGCCGGGCTCGACGCGTTGGCCAAAGGTAATCTCACCCATCGTATCACGGCGGAATTCACCGGCCCCTTCGTCAAGCTCAAGGAGGATTTCAACGCCTCGGTCGGCCGGCTGCGCGAGACCATGCACAGCGTTCTCCGAAACACCGACGAGATCAACAACAGCGCCATGGAGATCTCGGACGCCACCGATGAAATCTCCAAACGATCCGAACAGCAGTCCGCCAATCTTGAGGAAACGGTGGCGGCGCTGGAGGAGATCACCTCCACTGTCCAGACCACAGCCAAGAACGCCAAAGAGGCAAACGCCTTCGTCAGCAAGGCCAAAGTCGCAGCGGAGAACGGCGGCAAAGTGGTGGTGTCGGCGATTGGGGCCATCGACCAGATCGAGCAGTCGTCCAAGCAGATCGCCGATATCATCGGAGTGATCGACGAGATTTCGTTCCAGACCAACCTGCTGGCGCTTAACGCGGGCGTCGAGGCCGCGCGGGCCGGGGAAGCCGGCAGAGGGTTTGCCGTGGTGGCGAGCGAAGTGCGCGCTTTGGCACAGCGCTCCAGCGAAGCCGGCAAGGAGATCAAGAAGCTGATCCAGACCTCAAGCGGCAACGTCGAAGCGGGTGTCGGCCTGGTGCGCGAATCCGGCAAGGTGCTGAACGCCATCGTCACCCAGATCGTGCAAGTGGACTCGCTGGTCGCCGAGATGGCCGAGGCCGCCTCGCAGCAATCGGCCGGTGTGGCGGATGTTAACGCGACGGTGGCCCGGATCGGTCATTCCACACAGCAGAACACGGCGATGGTCGAGCAATCGAGCGCCGCCGCCCGCCAATTGGCCGACGGAACCTCCCATCTGCGCGAACAGGTCTCGTTCTTCAATGTAGGGCTCCACTCGCCGGGCAAAGCCAAGGCCGCGTAGTTCCCCCTGAAGACCTTCAACGTCGCAGAAACAATCTGCGACGTTGTTCTCTTTGCCGCGTCATCAGCTTTCGACGAACAACAGCGCTGCGCTGGCATGCGGCAGCGATACGCCGAGCGACGAACCATGCACGCGGACCGCCCCGGCCCTCTTCGGCGACCACGCCGCG
>JBJKRM010000236.1:0-3492 GCA_046704685.1 Rhizomicrobium sp. | reverse complement strand
CGCGGTTCTGCAACGGGTGATGGCCCTACCACCGCAACCACGACACTAGCAGGTCCGCTGATGGCCGACGATGCCGCGGCGTATCGGGCCTGGAATGCCGCCGCGTTGCCGGTCGAGGTCCTGGTCGCGAATCGGAATGCGCCCCAAAGTCTCTGTCGCCTGCGGCAAGTTGTGCCGGATTCGGGAGCTTCGATCTGCCGTATCGGCAACCATTCGGCCGGGGGAAAGCGCTCCAGGCTCAGAGAAAAACAGACAAACTCTTGAAAAAGAAAGTCTATTTCTGTTTTAACCGCGTCGCTCGGCCGGCCCTTGACGGCGCCGCCCGTGACGCTCACCAAGGCGCCCCGCAAGGACAAGGCCGATGACCATAGCCAGCCTGGAAACCATCAGCGTGATCACGCCGAAGCACGACGTGCTTCTTTCCGTCGTCATTCCCACCTTCAACGAGCGGGGCAATGTGGCCGAGCTGATCAAGCGGCTCGACCTGACGCTGTCGGGGGTCGCTTGGGAAGCCATCTTCGTCGACGACAACTCGCCGGACGGCACGGCCGACGCCCTGAAGCAGATCGCACGCGGCGATTCTCGCATCCGCTGCCTGCGCCGCGTCGGCCGGCGCGGTCTGGCCGGCGCCTGCATCGAGGGCATCCTCGCCTCTTCGGCGTCGTTTGTGGCGGTGATGGATGCCGATCTGCAGCACGACGAGCGTGTGCTGCCGGCCATGCTGGCCAAGCTGCAGTCGGGGGAATACGACCTGGTGGCCGCCACCCGCTATGTGGAAGGCGGCAGCGCCGACACCTTCAGCTCCGGGCGCAGCAAGATCAGCCGCATGGCGACCACGATCACCCAGCGCGTGCTGGGCACCTCGCTGAGCGATCCGATGAGCGGCTTCTTCATGATGCGGCGCGCCTCGTTCGACGAGATGGCGCCGCGGCTTTCGCCGGTCGGTTTCAAGATCCTGTTGGATATCGCCACGGCCAGCGAGGGACTGCGCATCGCCGAGCAGCCTTATTCCTTCGGCAGCCGCAATGAAGGCGAGAGCAAGTTCAACATCCAGATTGGCGTGGAATTCCTCGGCCTGCTGCTCTCCAAGCTGACCAACGGGCTGCTCGATCCCCGCTTCATCTTCTTCGCCATCGTCGGGGCCACGGGTGTCGCCGTCAATCTGTTCGTGCTCAATGTCGCCTTGATGGTCTGGCCGCTGTCCTTCCAGCTGGCGAAGACGGTGGCGACCGGCTTTGCCATGACCAGCAACTTCCTGCTCAACAACAACCTCACCTACCGCGACCGGCGATTGAAGGGTCTCGGCATGCTCAGGGGCTTTCTGGGCTTCTGCCTGTTCGGCGCGGTGGGCGCCATCACCGATATCGGCTTGGCATCGCAGCTCTATGCCGATCACCAGACGTGGTGGGTTGCCGGCCTTGCCGGTTCCATGATGGGCGTGCTGTGGAATTACGCCATGTCGAGCATGTTCGTCTGGCGCACCCGATGACGAAGCAAACGCAGCTCGTCGCTGCGCTGGCCTTGCTGTTCGCCCTGCGGCTGGTGGCGGGCGGCGTGCTGCCGCTGACCTCGGATGAGGCCTATTACTGGCTGTGGACGCACCATCTCGCGGCCGGATACTACGATCACCCGCCGGCCATCGCCTGGTTGATCCGGGCCGGGACGGCTGTGTTCGGCAACACCGCCTTCGGCGTGCGGATTGCCGGCATCCTGCTCTCCTTCGCCGCCAGTTGGCTGGTGTGGCGGACGGGCGCCATCCTGCTGGCCAGTGAGAAGGCCGGAGGAATTGCCTGCCTGTTGTTCAACCTCACCCTGATGGTGACGGTCGAGACCATGGCGGCGACGCCCGACGCGCCGCAGATTTTCACGGCGGCGTTGTTCATCTGGACGTTGGCCAAGGTGGCTCAAACCGATGACGGACGCTGGTGGCTGGCGGCGGGGGCCGCCGCCGGCATCGGCCTGTTGTCGAAATACTCCACCCTGTTCCTCGGAGCCGGGGCGCTGGTCTGGCTGATCGCCAGTCCGCCAATGCGCCGCTGGCTCGCCTCGCCCTGGCCGTATCTTGGAGGCGTGCTGGCGCTGGTGATCTTCTCGCCGAATTTGTGGTGGAATGCCCAGCATGGCTGGGCGACCGTCGCCTTCCAGTTCGGCCGCATCGAGGCGACGCATTTCACCTTGCGCTATCTCGGCGGGTTCGTCGGGGCCCAGGCGGTGATGGCGACGCCCTTCATCCTGGTCCTCGGTCTCTTCGGATTGTCGGCGGTGGCGTGGCGGGACAAAGGGCCGGCGCTGATCGGCGCCATGCTGTGGCCGGCGATCGCCTATTTTGCCTGGCATTCGCTGCACGCCCGCGTGCAGGGCAATTGGCCGTGCTTTCTTTATCCGCTTCTGGCGGTCGCTGCGGCCGACGCCATGCGGCGCAGCGACTGGACGGCTTGGCGCCGGCCTGTGATGCGATGGTCGTCGCGCCTCGCCGTGCCGCTGGCGGCGGTGCTGCTGTTTGCCGGCTATGCGCAGGCGCTGGCCGGGATCGTTCCGATGGGCCGCAAGGATCCGATCGCCCGGTTGCTCGCGGTCGGCTTCCCTAACGTCGTCCATCACCTGGAGAGCCTGAAACAGGCCAACGGCGCCGGTGCCATCCTGACCACGGATTACGCCAGCACCGCATGGTTCTCGTTTTACGGCCATTTCACCATCGTCGCGCTGGGCGAGGGCTACCGCTGGCCCGATGCACCGGCTGCTCCCCGTGCGCTGTTCCATCGTCCGGCGCTTTACATCACCGAGATCCGACGCGACCGCCACGATCTGATCGCCGCCCATTTCGCGCATGTCACCGCGATCGCCCGCTTCGACCGCAAGCGCGAGGGCGTTCCCATCGCCCATTATATCGTCTACCGGGTGACCGGGCCCCAGGAGCAGAACTTCGGCCGCATGCCTTGAGCGGCGGCGTTCGACCTCCTATTTTGATTTCGACCCCCAAACGGAAAATCAGGAAATGGCCGAAAGCTTTGATGCCGTCGTGATCGGCGGCGGACCCGGTGGTTACAACGCAGCGATCCGGCTGGGTCAGCTCGGCCTCAAGGCGGCCTGCATCGACAAGCGCGGCCGTTTCGGCGGCACCTGCCTCAACATCGGCTGCATCCCGTCAAAGGCATTGCTGTTCGCCAGTGAGCGCTTTGCGGAGGCCCGCACGGAATTCGCCAAGATCGGCATCAAGGCCGATGTCTCACTCGATCTGCCCGGCATGATGAAGCACAAGGACAAGGTGGTCGGCGAGCTCACCAAAGGCATCGAATTCCTTTTCAAGAAGAACAAGGTCGAAGCCATCGTCGGCGAGGCCCGGATCACGGCGCCCGGCGCGGTCTCGGTCCGCACGGCCGATGGCAAGGAACGGTCCATCCAGACCAAGAACATCATCATCGCCACCGGCTCCGAAGTGATGCCGCTGCCCGGCATCACGGTGGACGAGGAGCGCATCGTCAGCTCCACCGG
>JBJKRM010000235.1:0-2615 GCA_046704685.1 Rhizomicrobium sp. | reverse complement strand
ATCGTCGCCGTGCCGGTGACCGACAATCAGCACGTGAAGACTGGCCAGGTAATCGCACGCATCGACCAGCGCGACTATCGCATCGCACTGGCGCAGGCACGGGCTCGGGTCGCCGCAGCCAAGGCGGGAATTGCCGCCATCAAGGCAGAAACTCGGGTGCAGCAAGCGGACATTGCGGCGAGCAAAGCAAAGGTCGCGCAGGCACAGGCGGCGCTGATTTTCGCCCGGCAGCAGGCGGCGCGTTACCAAGACTTGGCCGGGCTCGGCGCCGGCACGCGGCAAATGGAACAGCAGACCGCGTCAGGGCTACGCCAGCAGCAGGCTGGCCTGGACACGGCAGAGGCCGCACTGATTGCGGCACGGGCGCAGATCCAGACGCTCACGGCGCGGCGCGCCAGCGCCGACGCGGCACTGGCCAATGCCCGGGCACAACGCGACCAAGCAGAGCTTAATCTGTCCTACACGACGATCCGGGCAGCCCAGCCGGGGCGTGTAGTGGAGCTGTCCGCCGCAGTGGGCGAGTACGTACAGCCGGGAACTGACCTCATGATGTTCGTCCCAGACAAGGTCTGGGTGACCGCCAACTTCAAAGAGACAGAACTCGCCGCGATCCGGCCGGGCGATCCGGTAAGCCTGCACATCGACGCCTACCCGGGCGAAATTGTCCACGGGAAGATCGCGAGCGTGCAGGCCGGGTCCGGTACCGCGTTCTCGCTGCTGCCGGCAGAGAATGCGACCGGCAACTATGTCAAGGAGGTGCAGCGCGTACCGGTGAAGGTGACGCTGGGCGATCTGCCGGCCGGACTCACCTTAGGGCCGGGCATGTCGGTCGTGCCGACCGTCCGCGTGAATCCGCGACCTTCTCTGTATGAACGGCTCGTTGCCTTCTATGCACATCAGCCGTCACCGTTAGAGAGCCTTGCGGGGCTGCTGCGATGGCTGGGACAGGCCACATGAGCACGGAAATCGCTGTCACGCCGGGCGGCAGCGGAACTAGCGCCATCGCCGGGCCGAATCCCTGGCTACTTGCAATCCTTGTGTCGCTGGCCACGTTCATGGAGGTGCTTGATACGACGATCGTGAATGTCGCACTGCCATACATTGCCGGCGGCATGGCTACCAGCATGGACGAGGCATCCTGGATCGTTACCAGCTATCTCGTCGCCAACGCTGCGGTTATCACGGCCAGCAGTTTTCTTGCTCGAATCTGGGGCCGCAAGAACTTCTATCTGATCTGCGTCGGCCTGTTCACAGCTAGCTCCGTGCTGTCCGGATTCGCCTGGAACATTCAGTCGCTGCTGCTATTCCGGGTCATGCAGGGAATTGGCGGCGGCGGCATGGTGCCGCTGTCGCAGTCTATCCTGGCGGATGCGTTTCCGCCCGCCAAGCGTGGCCAGGGCTTCGCGATCTTCGGCATCGCTGTGGTCGTGGCCCCCGTGGTTGGCCCAACCCTCGGCGGTTGGCTGGCGAGTAACTACGGTTGGCAATGGTGCTTCCTGATCAACGGACCGGTGGGTCTGCTGGCCATAGGCCTGGTCGCGGCGATCATGCACGAGCGCAAGGTGTCGAACGTCACACAGGTGCGCTTCGATCTGGTCGGCTTTCTGCTGGTCGCAACCTTCCTGGGAGCGTTGGAGGTCGTGCTCGACCGCGGTGAGGTGGACGACTGGTTCGCTTCGCGGTTCGTCATCGTCTTCACTCTGGTCTGCGCCGGGGCTTTCGTGCTGATGATCCCTTGGGAGGCGACCCGCCGGAACCCAATGTTGGATGTCCGCATGATAGCCACGCGGCATTTTGGCACTTGCGTTGCGTTGATGGCAGCAACCGGAGCAATCCTGTACTCGACGACGCAGTTCCTGCCAGACTTGGTCCAGTACGATTTCGGCTACACCGGCACCTGGGCTGGCCTCATGCTGTCACCCGCCGGCTTGGTCACAATGGCCATGACGATAATCGTCGGCCGCCTGTCCGGACGGATTCAGCCGAAATACCTGATCGCTATCGGGGCAATGGCCGTCGCGTTTGGGATGTATGAAATCACCAAACTCAATCCGGCATTCGATTTCTGGTCGTTCGCCTGGACCCGCATTTATATCGCGCTGGGACTGCCGCTAATCTTCATCTCGATCACCGTCGCCTCGTATGATGGGATGCCAGAGAGTAAGACCGATGAGGCTTCGGCCGTTATCAACATGGCGCGTAACACCGGCGGCTCAATCGGCATCTCACTGGCCGGCAATGTCCTGGCAAATCGGGAGCAGTTCCATCAAAATCGGCTGGTAGAAAATATCGTGCCCTCTAACGTGCAGTATCAGGACACGCTGCACCAGGTGACAACATATTTCGTCGCCCATGGGAACGCGCTGGCACAGGCGCAGAAACAGGCGATGGCCTGGATCGCACAACAATTGCACATGCAAGCCTCGCTAATGGCATTCTCGGACGTATTCTGGACGCTCATGCTGATCTCCCTTGCTGCCGTCCCGCTGGCGTTACTACTGCGCAGCATCCGGCTGGAAGCGGGCGCCCCAATAGCACACTGACCCCGGAACTGGCCATGCTGGGTGAGCGGCCAACAGGTAACCGAAACCCGGTCAAGCCCACCACTCGCCCCC
>JBJKRM010000234.1:0-3595 GCA_046704685.1 Rhizomicrobium sp. | reverse complement strand
GGCGTCGTCTGTAGTAACTCCAAGACGGGCATGTTTCACACCAGGCTCAGCCGTCAAGACCTTACGCATGCATTCGCCTGCTTGCCTCAACGGTTCGGGTACGTTGCGCATCGATGCGCCGAAAGCCGGGTTCGTCATCGCGATGAATAACGCTGCCGCCAGCAATATCTCGCCAAGTCTTCCGCGCATGTGTCCCCGCCCAATTTGGCGATCGCTGTAGAATGGAGGTTATCATCATTGCACGTGATCTCTGGCGCATTCCGAAACGGACTTCCGCTCGTGCGCTGCCGCGACGTGCCAAGGAAAAGTGCTTCGCAGCTGAAGCCGCTCCACCCCGGCCCACGCACGCCGTCTGCCGGAAGCGCGAGTCAGTCTTGTTGACGCCAATCTGTCGCAGGACTTTGGACCTATTTGTACTTGAAATGTACTCGTCTTGTGCACATTCTATTCTCGTTTTCGACGCCCCCTCGACAAAGCTCCGGGGGCGCAAAAGGAAGGAGAAGGTTGGCACGTCAGCGGCGAGGGGCCTTTCGCGAAGGTCCGGATCCGTATTCGAGGACATACAGGGTCGCGGCGGTTTCTCAGATGCACCGCCATCCGCCCTGCCAAGCCGCCGCCGGCGCGGGCCGTGAAAGAACAAACCCGGCGGAAGTTCAACGAGGCTGCGGCCTCCGGAAGACTTCCGAACAAGAGGTGTTCCGACTAGCGCGATTCCCATCGCCGGACTGTGCCGCCGCCCGAGGGCGGTTGGCGCCAGGCGCAGCGCAGGACCGGTGAATCCCGTGGAAAGGCGCCTTTCTTTTTTACCTCCCCCTGTGGGGAGGTATTGGTTCTTCTACTCCACCCGCCAGATCGCGCTGCCATGCGCCGGCAATGAAACCGTCACCCCGCTCGCCGCCGCCCGCCGCTTGTCGGTCCACAGATTGCGCAACGCATGGCCATGCAGCCCCAGTTGTTTCCACGTCGCATGCAGCCGCGCCGGTTTGTCGTCGAGATTGAAGATGGCGAGGTAGCGGACCGGCCGGTTGCGCGGTCCGGCCAGCGCCGTCCACACCCGCGCCTTGACCAATCCCTTCGGCAGATTGGTGATCGGTTCGCTCTCCCAGGCCGTCTGGTTCACCGCGATCACCGCCTTGTTGGTGATCAGCTTGCGAGTGAAGGCATCCAGCTTGGTGAGGTTGGCCCCCAGCATCAGCGGTGAGCGGGCGATGCACCACAAGGTGAACTGAGTGCGCTCCTCGGCATGCGTCAGCCGCGATTGCCGCGGCTTGCCCCAGCCGGGATGCGGGGTCAGCGATCCGAAGGCCAGCATGTCGGCGTCGGGCCAGTGGCCCGATCCCGCATAAGGATACCACTCCGCCAAATAATCGAAGCCCTGGCGCACGCCGTTGGGCCACAGATTGGGCCGGAAGCTCCAACCGTCCCAGGTGTCGTCGCCGATGCGCCAGAGTTGGGCGTAGCGGCGCACTTCCACCGCCCGCGCGATGGCGGTCGGCCCCGGCGACAGGCTGAGGACGATCGGCCGTCCCGTCTTCTGGATCGCCTCGGCGACTTGGCGGATTTCCGTCGGCCGATAGGGATGATCGGCAATGCAATCGATCTTGATGTAGTCGACGCCCCATGCGGCATAGAGCTTGATCTCGGAGTCGTAATAGGCCTGACCGGCGGCATTGTTGCGGATGCCCCAATTGCCGTCGTTCCACGGGCAGGCATCGCCGGTGTTGGCCGCATCCGCGGCGTGATAGCTGCTTCCCGCGATCGGCAGGTTCTTTTTCACCGCTTCGCGCGGGATGCCGCGCATGATGTGGATGCCGAATTTGAGTCCGTGGGCGTGCGCCCAATCGGCCAAGGCCTTGAAACCTTCGCCATTGGCCGATGACGGAAAGCGCTTCACATCGGGAATCAGGATGCCGTTGCCGTCGAGCTGATAGCCTTGATCAGCGGTCTTCGCGCCCAACGGGTTGTCCATGTACCAGCCCATGTCGACCACCGCGGTGTTCCAGCCATCGGGTTCCAGGCTGGCGAGCACGGTCGCGTTGGCCTTGTACTGGGCCTCGTCGATGGTGAAGCCATAAGAGTCCCAGCTGTTCCAGCCCATCGGTGGCGAGGCGGCCAAGGTCTTGGGTTGCGTCTGGGCGGAAGCGGCGACGGCCAATCCGGCCGTCAGCGCCAGGGCGAATCGGAAAGTGGTTCTCATGTCCGACATATTACCACAAGTGGTGCGCCGGTCGGTTGCCGCCGCGGCGTCACATGCTAGAAGACCTCCCAGCAGGAGAGTGGAACATGGCCAAGCGGGTTCTGGGAATCATCGGCGGCAGCGGCGTTTACGACATCGAGGGTCTGGAAGACGCGGCCTGGAAAGAGGTCAAGAGCCCCTGGGGCGCGCCCTCCGATGCGCTGCTGTTCGGCCGTTATGCCGGCATCGACATGGTGTTCCTGCCGCGCCACGGCCGCGGCCATGTGCAGACACCATCCACCATCAACTACCGCGCCAATATCGACGCCATGAAGCGCGCCGGCGTCACCGACATCATCTCGGTTTCGGCTTGTGGTTCGCTGAAAGAGGAACTGCCGCCCGGCACCTTTGTCATGGTTGATCAGTTCATCGACCGCACCTTTGCCCGCGAGAAAACCTTCTTCGGTCCCGGTCTGGTGGCGCATGTGCCGATGGCCCATCCGGTTTGTCCGGCGTTGACCACGGCGCTGGTGGAAGCGGCCGCTTCCGAGAACATCCGCCACACCAAGGGCGGCACCTATCTCTGCATGGAAGGCCCGCAGTTCTCGACGCTGGCCGAATCCCATCTCTATCGTGCCTGGGGCTGTTCGGTGATCGGCATGACGGCGATGCCGGAAGCCAAGCTGGCGCGCGAGGCCGAGCTGCCTTACGCCCTGGTCGCCATGGTGACCGATTACGACTGCTGGCATCCCGATCACGAGCACGTCACGGTCGACGCGGTGATCAAGGTCTTGATGGCCAATGCCGCCAACGCCCGCAAGCTGGTCTGCGCCGTGGCGACGCGCCTCGGTTCCGAGCGCACGCCGTCGCCGATCGGTATCGAGACCGTGCTCGACGTGGCGCTGATGACTGCGCCCGAGAAGCGCGATCCAGTTCTGCTGGCGAAGCTGGATGCCGTGGCCGGGCGGGTGCTGAAGCCGGCGTCATAGCGGACGCCCTGTGAACGGCGGCCGGAATATGCAATAGAGTGGCCGTCTTCATCGCTGGGTCCTTTCGGCGGCGGGACCATCAAGCGAATTCGAGGTTAAAGGAAGGCGATGGATTTCAAGAAGCACATCCGCACGATTCCGGATTATCCCAAGAAGGGCATCCAGTGCCGCGATGTCACCACGCTGTTCGGCAATCCGCGCGGCTTCCGCTCGGCGGTTGATGCTTTGGTGCAGCCTTATGCCGGCGTTCGCATCGACAAGGTGGCGGGCATCGAGGCGCGCGGCTTCATACTCGGCGGTGCGGTGGCCCATCAGCTCTCCACCGGTTTTGTTCCGGTGCGCAAGAAGGGCAAGCTGCCCTACAAGGTGATCTCCGAGGAATACGATCTCGAATACGGCAAGGATCAGGTGGAGATCCATGTCGACGCCG
>JBJKRM010000233.1:0-4381 GCA_046704685.1 Rhizomicrobium sp. | reverse complement strand
CATGAAAAGGGGCTCTCTCCTTAGGAATATAGCGGTACGAGGACTGCCATGGGACAACCGCGGTTACTCAATTCCTCTCACGTCGATTCTCGACCTGAACCACGACGTGAACAGAATACAGCAATTTGTTCACGAGCCCGCAAACGAGATCAGCCAGCTTTGCGCGGACACCCAAAGCTGCGATGCTTCACTGGGCCAGCTCACCTGCAATCGCGCTTCATGCGTAACAGCGCACGCATCGTCGCACCCTCTTGAAATGTCGCCGGTCGGCTCCGATCTCAGGGGTCGCTGTTTGACATGGTGAACCGATGCGTTTCGCACGCGGAATAGACATTGTATGTCCCCCCGCCCTTTTCCGGCGCGGGATGCCATGGCGTGATCCGCCCGTTGGGCATCGCGCGCGCCCGAAGCGCTGTGCTGGGCGTGGCGGACATGCGCGGCCGCGAAGCAAGGCGAAAGATACGGCCGGCCAAAGCGTTGCGCGCCAAAAACGGCATTTGAATTGCGAAAATCGCGTTTGTTCTCTCGCCCGTCCGGCGCGGCGCGACGGTCCGGCGGCAAAGCCGCCATTGGAGGCCGGAATAAACCGCCGCCAGGCACTGAAACGCCATGCCGTCCAACGCGTTGGACCACATTCGAAGCGTTCGAAACGGAGTGGGGAAGCATTGCTTCCGGCGGGCGCCGCCGCCTGCTACAGACGGCAGCGCCGCAACCCACCAACCGCCATGCCCGACCTTCGCATCACCCCCGACATTATCCTGTCCGAGCGCGAGCTCGAGGAAAGCTTCGTGCTGGCCTCGGGGCCCGGCGGCCAGAACGTCAACAAGGTGTCGAGCGCGGTGCAGCTGCGCTTTGCGGTGGCGCTGTCGCTCAGCCTGCCCGAGCCGGTGCGCTACCGGCTGATGACCACCCTGGCCAGCCGCCTCACCAAGGATGGCGTCCTGGTGCTGGTCGGCCGCCGGTTCCGCGACCAGAACCGCAATCGCGAGGATGTGCGCCAACGCCTTGTGGACCTGATCGCCGCCGCCGCCGTCGAGCCGAAAAAGCGCGTCAAGACCAGGCCGCCGCGCGCCGCCAAGGAAAACCGTTTCCAGCACAAGAAGAAACATGCGGAATTGAAGAAAACCCGCGGCAAGCCCCGCGATCTTTGATCGGCGGGCGGGCGGCCGCCCCTTTACTGGAAGACCCCAATGGAAAACATCCTGACCAAAACCGAAGGTGGCGTGGGCGTCATCACCCTGAACCGGCCCAAGGCCCTCAACGCCCTCAACAGCGCCCTGCTCGCCGAGCTGTGCGACGCGCTGGAGGATTTCGATGCCGATCTCGGCGTGCGCTGCATCGTGCTGACGGGATCCGAGCGCGCCTTCGCCGCCGGCGCCGACATCAAGGAAATGGCGCCGCAGTCCTATATGGACATGTACAAGGGCAATTTCTTCGCTGCGGCCTGCGATCGCATCGGCGCCGTGCGCAAGCCGTTGATCGCCGCGGTGGCCGGCTATGCCCTGGGCGGCGGCTGCGAGCTGGCCATGCTGTGCGATTTCATCATCGCCGCCGACAGCGCCAAATTCGGCCAGCCGGAGATCACCCTGGGGGTTTTGCCCGGCATGGGCGGCAGCCAGCGGCTGACCCGCTTCGTCGGCAAGTCCAAGGCGATGGATATGTGCCTGACCGGGCGGATGATGGACGCCGCCGAGGCCGAGCGGGCCGGGCTGGTCAGCCGGGTGGTGCCGGCCGCCGATCTGCTGGCGGCAACCATGGCGGCGGCGGCCAAGATCGCCGAGCAGTCGGTGCCGGCCCTGATGATGGTGAAAGAGGCCGTCAACCGCTCCTACGAGACCACTTTGGCCGAGGGGCTGCGCTTCGAACGCCGCCTGTTCCACGCCGCGTTTGCCACCGAGGACCAGAAAGAGGGCATGGCGGCCTTCGCCGAGAAGCGCAAACCGGCCTTCAAGGACAAATAGCCCGCCCCGACCGAATTGACCCCGGCGCCCGGGCGGGCTATACGCCCCGCCTCTTTAGGCCGTCTTATTCGAGAAGTGACCAATGCCGAATATTGCCTCCGCCAAGAAGCGCGCCCGGACCGCCGCCAAGCGCCAGGCCATCAACCATTCGCGTAAGACGCGTATTCGCGGTTTTGTGCGCAAGGTTGAGGAAGCCATCGCCACGGGCGATGCCGCGACCGCCCAGGCCGCCCTGAAAGCTGCCGAGCCGGAAATCATGCGCGGCGTCACCAAGGGGGTTGTCCACAAGAATACGGGGGCCCGGAAGGTGTCGCGGCTGTCCAAGCGCGTCGCAAAACTGTCAAAGTGACTTGCCGCGCTTGACTCTTGAAGATTTTATGAAAACGGGCCCAACACTGTATTGGGCCTGTTTTTATTTGGTCAGTGCGCTGACGAATACACCAAAACGCCGCATCACACCGTAGCATGAATGTCCATTTAACTAAGTCACTGATTTGCCATAATTAACCAATGTCCTGGATTTTCCGTATAAGGATCATGCGGTTAGAAATTAGCATGCAAGACGTTTCCGTCGTGAAATCTTCACACGTTCAACCTCCGTTCCCTTGAGTCGCGTCTGCGTTTTTGCTTAAGGTTATGTCCGGTGAGGCGCGAGAACTAAGCAATGCCAAATAATATAAGAAGACAGATGACGGCTTTGTGCAGTTTTCGAAGTCCAGTTTGGACGCCATCACAGTAAAACTTCAGTAAATACTTGGTTGGGTGTTTTCGAGCCGCGAGCGGTTTCTCGCGAGCAACAGTGTTTGTCGGACAAGTGTAATGGCCGCTACTAGCCGTTCTCCAGGATATGCAGGCGATGTCAGTGTCGCGGCCGCTTGGGACCACCTCTCGCGGGAGCCCGTGGCCCACTTGGTGGATGTGCGCACGGCAGCGGAATGGAACTTTGTGGGGGGGCCGGATCTCTCGTCGATCAGCCGCAGCGTGCACCGCATCGCGTGGCAGATGTTCCCGTCGATGGCACAAAACCCCGATTTCGTGGCCCATGCCAGCGCCGCCCTTGGCGGCAACAAGGATGCCTCCGTCTTCTTCCTGTGCCGGTCGGGGGCGCGATCCCGTGCCGCCGCGATCGCCATGACCGAGGCGGGGTACACGAAATGCTTCAACATTGCCGGCGGCTTTGAAGGTGATCTCGACGACGAGCGCCACCGCGGCGCGGCGAATGGATGGAAGGCCGCTGGCCTTCCCTGGGTACAGACATGAGAACAAGGGAGGATGGCATGCGACGAGGGCTGGCGCCGCGGGGACGGCGCCCAAGAGGAGAATAGGTCGGGCCGGCACGGCACCGAGGGGCAGTCAACAACAACAATGCAGTGCGCCCGATACGGGGCACCAAGCAGCGGGTGTGGGATATGGGACAATATACAAGCAAGCCGACGTCGAAGGATTGGCCGGCACGATGGATTTGTGTGCGTGAGCGTCTTCGCAGAGAACTCGGCGATCCGATTTTTGACGCCTGGATTTCGCCTCTCACCCTCGAGGGCTACGACAAGGACGAATTGAGGATCGGCGCCGCCAAGCCGTTCGTGCGCAACTGGGTGGCCAACCACTATGTGGCCCGCATCGAGCGCGCCTTCCGCGTCGAAGGCGGCGAACCGGCCTCCCTCACCATCGTGGTGAACACGGCGGCGCCGTCGGCGGTCGCCACCGCCGTCTCGAAAGAGCCGGTCCGCATCACGCCGCAGCCCGCGCCGTCGAACGTGTCGTACATGCCGAACGTCACATCCGACGCCGCCGGCGCCCCCGGATTGTGGTCGCGTATGCTGCATCCGCAGCAGACCTTCGACAGCTTCATCCCGGGCCAGGCCAACGAGTTCGGCCACGGCGCGGCCCGCGCCTTCGCCGAAGGCCATGGCGGCGACATCCCCCTGCTCTATATCCATGGCGGCTTCGGCTACGGCAAAACTCACCTGCTCAACGCCGCCGCTTTGGAATTCCGCAAGCGCGCCAAGAAGGTCCTGTTCCTGCGCGCCGAGGATTTCATGCGCCACTTCCTGGGCGCGCTCTACCGCAAGGACACGCTGGCCTTCAAAGACGAGCTGCGCAGCGCCGACGTCTTGATCATCGACGATCTGCAGCACATCTGCCGCTCCGCCGCCACGGCGAGCGAGTTTCTCTACACCGTCAACGCGCTGGCCGATCTGCGCCGCCGCGTGGTGATCGCCGCCGACCGCGCCCCCGCGGCGCTGGAAGGCCTCGGCGCCGACGTCTAGAGCCGCATGATGGGCCGCCTCGTCATCCAGCTGGGCAAGCCGGACCGCGACACGCGGCTCGCCATCCTCAAGCACCGGGCGGGCGAGTTCACCCGCCTGCGCCCCGAGGTGAAGATGCCGGACGAAGTGCTGGAACGCATCGCCGACATC
>JBJKRM010000232.1:0-2736 GCA_046704685.1 Rhizomicrobium sp. | reverse complement strand
CATCCAGCCGCCGATCACCGAGCCGAAGTCCGACACCAGGAATATGATAATGACGGGCAGCGCCGTGCCTGTGATCTTCACATGGAAGGTGGTCTGGAAATAGAACGGCAGCCAGAAGGAATAGAGGAACCACACCGGATCGGTGAGGAACTTGCCGAGGCCATAGGCCCAGGTCTCCTTCTTCATCAGCACCGTCAGCCAGGGAAGCTGCTTCACCGGCACGTAAGGATCGCTTTCGATATAGGCCAGTTCCTGCTTGCTGACGCGCTTGCTTTCCGACGGCTTGGAATAGAACGGGATCCAGAAGAACAGCCACAGGAGGGAAAGTCCGCCGGTGGCCACGATCGCCCATTGCCAGCCGTAGCGCACCAGCACGAAGGGCACGATCAGCGGCGTCAGGATGGCGCCGAGATTGGTGCCGGCATTGAAGATGCCGACCGCCAGTGACCGCTCGCGCTGCGGGAACCACTCTGCCACCACCTTCAACGCCGCCGGGAAGTTGCCGCCCTGGCCGAGGCCGAGCAGGGTGAAGCTGACGGTGAAGCTAAGCAGCACCCATGACGCCGGCAGGAAACCGACGACGGCGCAAGCCAAATGGGCCGCCGTCCACACGATCACCGCGATGATATAGCCGCGCTTGGCACCCAGCTTGTCGATCAACTGGCCGAACAGCAGGAAGCCGGCGGCGTAGGCATACATAAAGTACTGCACGACACTCGCGTAGTCGGTCTCGGACCAGCCGTACTGTGACTGCAGATCGGTCTTCAGATAGCCGAGTGTCAGACGGTCGACATAAAGAAGGCTGGTGGCGACGAAAATCAGTCCGCATACCACCCAGCGGTACCATCCGCTGGCGACAACGGGCGGGGTCAGCGTACCGGCCTCGGTCCCGCTGCGGTCGGTTTGATGCATGTCTCTCTCCCTGGATGCGGCTTGTGCCGCTCGGTGTGTGTTCTGGGCGGCGCCGGCTGTTGCCGCTAACACCGCCTAACCGTATGCATACTCGATAGCACAGAGATAGAATGGTCACGAAGTCGCGAATGCTGCTCCCCAAACTATATGCAACCCGATGACAGAACTACCTTTTTACTGGCGTCACGAGACCCCCGAGCCGCTTATCGAGACCCAGGATGGCAGCAATATGACACCGGTGGACTAAATGCGCCATGGTTAGCTCGCACAACCCGCCCTTTGTCGTGTTCGGAACGTCACACCAAGTGGTATTGGTGTTCACTGTTCTCGTTCCAGTTTTACTGGCGCTGATCGCGCGGGCCGCCAAGTCCGAGCGCTTCAATACCGCCACGCGCTGGGTTTTCGCTGCGGTGATCGCCGGCAGTTGGGCGTCCTGGTTCGTGGTGTTCGGCCGGATGGGCTGGCTGGACCTCGGCAATGGGCTGCCGATGGATTTGTGCAGCTGGGCGGCCATCGCCACGCTCGTCACCTTGGTGGCGCCGAATCAGAAGAGCTACGAGCTGGCCTATTTCTGGGCGATCGCCGGCACCGTCCAGGGCCTTTTGACGCCCGACATTCCGTACGATTTCCCGGCTTTCCGCTTCATCGAATTCTCGCTCTTTCACGGCGGCATCATTGCCGCGGTGCTGTTTCTGACTCTGGGCCTCAAGATGCGGCCCACTCCGGCGTCGATCCGGCGCGTCATCGTCTGGTCGCTCGCTTACATGGCGATGGCCGGCGCCCTCGATTGGGCGCTGCAGGTGAATTACGGATTCCTGCGCGCCAAACCCGGTCACGCCTCGCTTTATGACCTGATGCCGGCTTGGCCCTGGTACCTCGCCGTGGTGGTGGTTCTGGCGCTGTTATCCATCGCGCTCTTCTATGCGCCGTTCTTCCTCGCCGATGTGATCCGGCGCCGACGCCGGCCGGCCGCCTGAGGCTCACCAGCCGATTTCCTTGCCCTGGTAATCCAGGAAGCGGCCGCTGTTGGCGCGGTTCAGTTCGGCGATGCGCGCCCTGAGGCCCTTGACGCTTTGCGCCACGGTGATGAGGGCGTTGGGGCCGCCCATGTCGGTCTGCACCCAGCCGGGATGCAGGATCGCCACGGCGATGCCGTCCTTGGCCCAGTCCTGCGCCACCCCGTGCATGATCATGTTGAGGGCGGCCTTGGAGGCGCGATAAGCAAGAACGCCGCCGCTGGAATCGGAGATCGAGCCCATCTTCGAAGTCAGCACCGCAAGCTTCTTGTCGTGGCCGGCGAGGAGGTTGGCGCGCAGCGCTTGCGCCACCATCAAGGGACCGACGCTGTTGATGCGCAGTGTCTCCATGAAGCCTTCGTAATCGCTCTCCGTGGCGCTTTGGCGTTTGGGGCCATAGACCCCCGCGTTGTTGATGAGGATGTCGATCGGCCGGTTCTTCAGCCCGGCCGCCAGCTTCGCCATGCTCGCCGGATCGGCCACATCGAGCGGCTCCAGGCGGATATCACCAGCGACGGCTTTCAACGCCTCCGCTTTCGCCGGATTGCGGCAGCAGGCGATGATCGAGGCGCCTTCTTCGGCGTATTGGCGCACGAACTCCAGGCCGATGCCGCGGTTCGCACCCGTCACGAGTATAGCTGTCATGTCTCACCTTCCGTCCGGTTGTATTTCCGACAAGTTTGCCGTTTAGGTTCGTGTCATGTCCATCTGGGGCAAAATCGGCGGCGCCGCAGCAGGCATGCTGGTGGGCGGTCCCCTCGGGGCGGCCCTCGGCGTGGTTGCCGGTCATTACCTGTTCGACCGCGCG
>JBJKRM010000231.1:0-6204 GCA_046704685.1 Rhizomicrobium sp. | reverse complement strand
CGGCGTTTCCAACGTCGATCTGCGCGATCTGGGACCCACCCGCACCCTGGTGCTGGTCAACGGCAAGCGCTGGATCACCGGTTCGCCGACCACCACCGCCGTCGACCTCAACACGATTCCGACGCAGCTCGTCAGCCGCGTGGACGTGAGCACGGGCGGTGCATCGGCGACCTACGGATCGGACGCCATCGCCGGCGTTGTCAACTTCATCCTGAAGGATGACTACGAGGGCATCGAGGCTACGGCGCAATACGGCTCTTCTTCCCGCGGTGACGGGCAGGAGCAGTATTACACCATGATGTTCGGCGGCAATTTCCTGAACGGCAAAGGCAACATCACCGTCGTCGCCGCTTATGACAACACCCAGCTCGTCAGCTCCGCCAACCGCGACCTGACCCAGACCGACGCAGCGCATTACCCTGGCCAGTTCGCGTGCTACGGCACGGTGGATTGCATGTTCCTCGGCGGCGCCACTTACAGCTCCTATGCGCCGGCCGGCCGCTATCGCTGGATGATGCCCAACTCAGCGGGCACCAATCTCACCTATGCGTCGGGCAGCTACAATCCGGATGGAACGTCGTTCAACCTGGCGACTGACGGCTTTGACCGCAACCCGCACCGCTACATCCAGGTTCCGGTGATCCGCACCATGGTGTCGGAAATCGGCCATGTGCAGATCTTCCCCTGGCTGCGCTTCAAATTCGAAGGCACCTATGCGGTGACGTCGTCGCGGCAGAGCCTGGAACCGTATCCCGGCAGTTCCGAGGATGGTCTCAGCAAGCCGTATTCGGCAGGCGGGCAGGGCATCCTGATCCCGTCCAACAATCCCTTCATTCCGGCGGGCTTGGCAGCGACCATGCCGGCTGGCAGCCCGGGTCTGTTCTTCTATCGTCGCTTCATCGATTTCGGCAATCGTACGGGATCGGTCGATCGCGATATGGCGCACATCGCCATGGGCTTCAGCGGCGACTACTCGCCGATCGCTGGGGCTGTTCCGTTCCTGAGCGACTGGACATGGGATTTCTCCTATGTCTGGGGCCAGACCAAGGAAAGCCAGACCAACGGCGGCTACTACGACAAGATCAAGC
This sequence comes from Rhizomicrobium sp., assembly GCA_046704685.1. Classification (GTDB taxonomy): domain Bacteria; phylum Pseudomonadota; class Alphaproteobacteria; order Micropepsales; family Micropepsaceae; genus Rhizomicrobium. The sequence continues at coordinate 5,116 of JBJKRM010000231.1, read as the reverse complement.
TGGAAGAAGCCCTGAACGCCCGTCTGCCGACGGCGGGTGAGACGGCGCCGGCTGGCGGCGGCGGGTATGTCTGCGACGACCCGATCGCTCAGGCCGCGGGTTGCGTGCCGGTCAATCTGTTTGGTGCCTATGCCATCACGCCGCAGGCGCAGAAGTACGTCGGATCGCTGGTGACGTTGCAGGATCGGGCGGTCGAGCAGGTCGCCACCTTGTCGACGACAGGCTCACTGTTCCCTTTGCCGGCCGGTGAAGTGGATGTGGCCTTGGGTGCCGAATACCGCTCCGAATCGGCCAACTTCGTTCCGGATGCGGCAAGCCAGGCCGGAACGGTGGCCGGCAACCAGGTTCCGGCGACCAACGGCAAGTTCTATGTGCACGAGGTCTTCGGCGAATTGCAGATTCCGGTTTTGAAGGATCTGCCGTTCGTCGAGAAACTCGGCTTTGATATCGCGGGCCGTTTCTCGAACTACAGCACGGCCGGCAACACCACGACGTGGAATGTCGGCGGCCAGTGGCAGGTGATCGACAGCGTGAAGTTCCGCGCTCAGGAATCTGCCGCGACCCGGGCCCCCAACATCGCGGAGTTGTATTCGCCAGCCGCACAGACCTTCCCCGGTATCTCCAACGACATCTGTACGGCGCCCACCACCGCCAACGAAATCGCCAACTGCGCGGCCCAGATTGCCGCCCAGGCGCCTGGTGCGATGACCACGCCGAGCTACAGTGGTTCGACGGGCTTGGCGGCCAAGCAGGGTGTTGGCGGTTACACCTCCGGCAATTCCAACCTGAAGCCGGAAACCGCGCACACCTTCACGGCAGGCATCGTCTATACGCCGGACTGGCTGCCGTCATTGCAGATGACGACGGACTTCTATGACATCCGCGTGCACGGCTATATCGGTTCGTTGACGTTCCAGCAGACCCAGCAGGCCTGCTACGATGCGCCGACCTCCGATTTTGCCTCCAACGTGTTCTGTCAGCAGATCACCCGTTCGTATGACTCGGTGCTTGGGCCGATCATCAAGCAGATCAACCAGCCGTCGTTTAACCTGGGCTCGATCAAGACCCAGGGTGTGGACTTCACCGTCTACTATGCGATGGATCTGGCCGATCTGGCGGATGGCTTGGAGAACGCGGGCTCGCTCTCGTTCAAGCTCAATTCCACCTATGTCGGCAACTACGACACCAATCCCGGCATCCCCGGTACGTCGGTCATTCACAGCGGCGGCGACATCGGAACGGAGAAATGGCGCGGCAAGTTGACGACGACCTATGAGAACGGCCCGCTGACCGCAGCCCTGACGCTGCGCTACATCGGCTCGGGATATGTCAGTCGCGAGGACATCTACACGACCTCGACGGCGTTGCTCCCGGCCAACACCATCCCGTCGGTGTGGTACACCGATCTGTACCTCTCCTACGACATCACGAAGCACCTGCAGGGTTACTTCGGCGCTCACAATCTGTTCGATGTGCAGCCGCCGGAAACCTATATCGGCGCCTTTGACGATGTCGGCACCGGCACGGCCACCACGGTGTACGACCCGATCGGTCTGTACATCTATGGCGGTTTGACCGTGAAACTGTAATCGCGTCCGAAGCGCGTGGAGAACGGCGGCCCAACGGCCGCCGTTTTTCTATCTGCGCCTTGACGAAGAGATCGGCGTCCGAGGGCGCCGCGAGCGTTCAAGCTTGTTAAGCGTCGCGGGCGAGCGGTCCCAAGGCGTCGATCAAGGGCTGGATGTGCGGCAGGTAATTGCGCCAGCGTGCCACCGAGGTTTTGTAGATCGGCTGCCGCACCTGCCACTGGCTCGCGGTCTGCACGCTGCGGTCGACCCGGTGGAATTCAAGGCACCGCGGATTCCATTCCAGGCCGACGAAGTCGATCAGCCGCCGCGCCGCGCCCTCGAGGTCCGTGGTGTAGTCCTCGTAGTCGATGTCGAGGATCGGAATCGGCAACATCGCGTGCCAATGCTCCATGAGATCCACATAGCCGCGATAGTAGCGGCCGAGATCGGTCAGTGAGCGGTTATAGGCGTGCGCTTCGTTGAAGTTCTTGGTCCAGCAGGAAAGGCAGGTGTCCAAAGGATTGCGGCGGCAATGGATGATCTTCGCGCGGGGCAGGGCCAGGGCGATCATGCCGAGCAGTTCGAAATTGTGCGGCATCTTGTTGGTGATGCGCGGAAGGACGCGGTCGGCGCGCCGCCGCAGGTCGTCCACATAGCGCTGCCCCACCAGATTGGCGCCGTAGCGCGTCAGCTTGAGGGCGCTGACCGGAAACTCCTCGCGCGACGGTGAAATGGAATCGGCAAAGATCGTCAGCCGCTCCATCGTCTCGATTTCGCCGGCCCCGAAGACATCCGGATGGGCGGACAGAATCTGCTCCGTCAGCGTCGTTCCCGAGCGCGGCATGCCGATGATGAACACGGGTTGTTCGGAAGGAAATCCCCATCCGTCCCTGTCCTTGAAGAAGCGTTTGGTGAAGATCGTCTTCTTCCGCCGGCGCAGGGTCTCTATCGGCTCGTGGTCGTAGGTGCTATGCGCCGCCCGGTTCGCCGCATCGAAATGCTCGAAGGCGCGGCCGAACAGCTTGAGATCGTCGCAGATCTTGCCGGCGGCATAGTGCAGTGCGGTCTTTTCCCCTTCCGAAAAGCTGTCGTCCTTCAGCTGAGATTCGATCTCAGCCAGTGTGCCGTCGTCTTCCTTGAACTTGTGGACATGGGCGAGGCTGAGATAACCGGCCGGGCGGTGCGGCAGGCGGGCGATCACTTCCCGCGCGGTGGCCTCGGCATCGTCGAAGCGGCCCTGGTCGGCGTAGAGGTTGGTGATGCCGACCATCGCGGCGAAGACGCGATCATCCGATTCCCAGACTTCCTTCCACAATTGCAGGGCCAGCTCCGCTTCACCCAGTTGGCGCAGCACCCGGCCGAGATTGTATTTCGCCTCGTCGAAATCCGGTTTCAGGGCGACGGCGCGCTCGAGATAGTCGCGGGCCTGTTCGAATTTGTGGTTTTCGGCCAGGGCGTGGCCGATGTTGTTGAGGATGTTGGGGTCCTTGGGGCGTGTCGTCAGCGCCCGCTGCATCAGATCGACCGCAAGATCGAGCAGTCCGGCCTCTCCCGCCAGGACCCCCAGAAGGTTCAAGGCATCGGGCTGATTGGGGGCAATCTCCAGAACCTGCCGGTAACAGTGCTCCGCTTCCGGCTTGCGGCCCTCGCGATGGTGGCGAATGCCTTCTTCGAGCAGTTTTTGCAGCTGCGCGGGCGACACGCCGCGCCGGTCATAGCCGGGAAATGCGTTCGAAATGCCCGCCAGCCCCTCAAACGGAGACGTCTGATCCGTCATGCGCCTGTCCAAAATATACAGCTCCCGCAAGCTCCTGAGCCGCGGGCGATTTCCACCGTATCATAGCGGTCCGGAGTGTCGAAGGACAGGTCGTGGCCCTGCCACTGCGGTGATCCGCTTCACGAACTCTTGGAAGACAGAATGGCCTCGCGCAGCCGCCGCCCATCGGTGGTGAGAAACACCAGGCGGCGGCGGGAATCGTCGGGATGTCTTGCGATCGCCACCAAGCCGTCGTGCTTGATGGCGCTGCCCCTTTTGGACGGCTCCGCCAGCGCATGGACATAGCGCGACATCGAGCTTTCGCTGTACCCGTAGAGGTGCGCCAGCACCTTGATCGACATGCCTTCGGATTCGCAGACATGCAGGAAGGCGATGACGCTGCCGAGCTGGATGTTTTTGTCGGCAGCGCGCAGCATGCCGACACTGCTGAGCGTCGCCTTGAACGGGGTCGGTCTTGCAGGCGCCATGTTGCCTACCGTCGGTCAGCGCGGTTCTCGAAAAGCGGCCTTGGCCGCCCTATCAGTGCCCGCCCTCGGCTGATTCAGCGTTGCGCTCGCGGCGTTCCCGAATGGCCAAAGTGGCTTTAGGATATTTCTCAGTGATGCTATCTAGATAGTGCCGAAGCGTTTTCTGGTGTTCCGCTGCATCAACGTAATCAACGGCATCGAATTCGACGGTGATTTGTGCGCGCAGTCTCATTATCTGTTTGTGTCCGTCTAGAACTGCAATTCTACAAAATATATGAATGACAAGGCGGGTGTAACAAAAAGCTGTCGCATATTTGCAAGCATATATTTATGAACTTAGTAAGCGCATACCGCTAATAAGCTGGAATCTCTACACGAAATCGCGCAATAAAATTGCACCGCCAGTCTTTTGCTGGTGACATCCCAGATATGCGGCCCCCAATAAGAAGACCGTCGCTTGACCTTTCCCCCGCCGCTTATGGCGGCGAGGCGGCACTGTCTTCGAAGAAGCGGTGCCGCGCCAGGTCGCTGTCGCGTTCGGGGCCGGATTGCGCCTTGAACACCATGCGCTCAGCCGAACCGTCGGGGTTGTAGAGCGGCCAGTGCGGCCGCGCGCCGCCATTGGGATCGCCGGTCTTGGCGAACTGCGCCCAATAGGACGACATCAGATCGGCGATGTCCTGGTCGGTCTGCGTCAGATGCCAGGAGGTGTAGATCTGCGGATGACCGAACGCGTAGACGATCTCGCTCGAATGGAAGGCGCCGAGATCCTTGCCGCGGAACGGCGCCTCATACCAATCCGCCGGGATCGGCGCCGGATGGGCGAAGAGATAGAGGTAGACCGGCGAATGGCCGGTCTTGCGTTCGGCGGCCGCCCAGGCCCAGGTCGGCGCCGCGATCACCATGTCACCGGCAAAGGTCTCGCGCGAGCGGGCAGCCTCTTGCGGCGTGGTGGCGGGGTAATAGGCCTTGGCATCGTCCAAGTCCGCGCCGAAGCGCTGCTGCAACACCTCCGGCAGGGTCTTGTCGCCGAACACGCCGTATTGGAACAGGCTGCCCTCATTGGCATTCCAGCCGGCCAGCATCGGCACGTCGTTCTGCTGGCCTGCGGCGAAGATCTGCCGCGGCGGCGCCGGCTGCACCCAGCCGTCAACGATCGGACGGAACGACCAATGCTGCGTGGCCGACAGCTCCTCGGCGAGGATTTCCGCCGAAGAGCGCCGGCGCAGCGCGGCAATGCTGTCGGCGCCCATGGCCTCGGCGAAGGCCTTGCCCTGGGCCTCTGCTTCGGCCAGCGTCTCGCT
>JBJKRM010000230.1:0-3387 GCA_046704685.1 Rhizomicrobium sp. | reverse complement strand
TTCGGACGCCGGCAGGCTCACCTGTACGACCGCACCCTTGGCGGCCGTGAGCCGATAGAGCGCCGTACCGGGTCCCACCGTGTAGCCGACTTCCACCATACGCTGGGCGACGACGGCATCCTGCGGTGCGCGAATCTCGGTATAGCCGAGATTGACCCGCTGCGCGGCGATCTGATTGGCCAGCGCATCCGCCTGAGCGCGCGCACTTCTTGCCACGGAGCGCGCCTGATCAACCTGCGACGGACTGATGGCATTTTGGACCAGCAGGGCGTCGAAGCGCATCTGCTGCTTCTCGGCATACACGGCCTGTGCTTCCGCGGCCCGGTGTTGCTGCTGCAGCGCTGACAGATTGCTTTCAATGGTGCGGGCGTCGATTTGCACCAGAAGGTCACCCTGTTTGACGGCGACCCCAGCGCGCGGCCCGACCTTCACCACCGTGCCCTGAACCTGCGGCGACAGCGTGATCTCCTGTGGGGCGTTGATCACCGCGATCGACTGGATGCTGCCTGCGACGCTGCCGCGCTCTACAAGCGCCGTCTGCAGCGCCCACGGCGTCAAATCGGGCGGCGGACTGTCGTCAGCCTGATGCAGGCGATAGAAGTGCAGCGCCAAACCGCTGGAGATGACCACAACGGGTATCGCCAGCAACCACCGACGGCTTTTTGGAATTGAGATGACCATGGTCACCTCCTCGTGGAGAACAGCTATTCGCAGTCTTGCAGCATGCTGTGCCCAGCGGCCGCAGCGTGTTCAACGGCGCCGTCAGCAACAGTCATTCTCTTCCCTCCTCACGCCTCCTTCAGCCACTTCGCCAGATCTTCGGCCTTGGGCAGGCCGCCGGCATGAACAACCTTGCCATCGATGACGACGCCGGGCGTGGCGGCAACGCCGTAAGCCGCGATGGCGGCGTAGTCGGTGACTTTCTCGATACTGATGTCGATGCCGAGCCTGGCGGCCTCGGCGTGCACCATCTCCGCCGTCGTCTGGCAGCGCTTGCAGCCGGGGCCGAGAACCTTGACCTGTTTCATGGAACAATCCTTTCGTTCAGAAGATGGCGTTGAAGAGGAAGCCGACCGCCAGGATGCCCGTACCGACCACACCGACGAACACGGCGATCAGGCGGATGCTCAGCACCTTGCGCAGGATGATCATCTCGGGGAACGACAAGGCGATCACGCTCATCATGAAGGCGAGCGTGGTGCCGAGCGCCGCGCCTTTGCTGAGCAGCGCCTCGACGACGGGGATGACACCGGCGGCGTTGGAATACATCGGGATACCGAGCACCACGGCGACCGGCACGGACCACCAGGCGCCACGTCCCATGATCGCAGCCAGCATGCCCGTCGGCACATAACCGTGGATCAAAGCACCCGCCGCGATGCCGACGGCAACCCAGACCCAGACCTTGCCGACGATGTCCTTCACCGCCTCGATGCCGGCCTTGATGCGGTCCACCGCCGTGAGCCGGGTGGATGGGATTTGGGCGATGCCCGTGCGCATGTCGCGGACCCAGGACTCCAGCCAGGATTCCAGGTGCAAGCGGCCGATGATCCAGCCCGCCACAATGGCGACGCCGAGCCCGAAGGCGAAATAGATCAGCGCCACCTTCCATCCGATCAGCGCGAACAACAGGCCGAGCGCCACTTCGTTGACCATCGGGGCGGCGATGAGGAACGAGAAGGTGACGCCCAGCGGCACGCCGGCCGAGACGAAGCCCAGAAACATCGGCACCGCCGAGCACGAGCAGAACGGCGTGACCGTGCCGAGACCGGCCGCCGCGATGTTGCCGAGCCCTTCGCGCTTGCCCGCCAGGACGGCCCGCGTGCGCTCCGGCGAGAAGAAGCTGCGGACGATGCCCATGGCGAAGACGACCAGGGCCAGCAGCATCAGCACCTTCGGGGTCTCGAAGACGAAGAAGGCCGCCGCATCGCCCAGATGGCTCGTGCGTTGCAGCGGCAGAAGCGAGACCAGCCATTCCGACAGCGGCGCCAGCCGAATATAGACAACGAACCAGAGGGCAACGGCGCCGGCCGCCGCCGCGATCCAAAGCGAGGCGTTCTCGTCCCGGCGTTGGGCAACGTCACTCATGCGGCTATCCTTCTGCCGTCCTTAAGCGCCGCCAGCACGGCGTTGACAACGGCGACCACCGACGGGGAAAGCGCCGGATTGCGGCGATAGCGCACCCACTGGGCATCGCGCCGGTCGGTCACCAGACCGGCATTCTTCAAGACGCCCATATGGCGCGACATGCGGGACTGGGTGGCGCCAAGCTTGCGCATCAGCTCGCACACGCAGTGTTCCTTGCCGTCCCACAAGAGCTGCAAGGCCCCCAGACGGGTCGGATCGGACAGGGCGGACATCAAGTGGGCAATATCAGGCATGTGTTATTCCGCTTATGCGCATTGGCGCATATTATGCCTTGAAGCAATCCGGATCAATTCGCCTGTATTGTCGCAGGCCTCTGGAGCCTATCAGCGGCGGGTCTGGCCGCCCTGTTCGATCAGAACAGCGCCTCCTGCTCGGCGAACCACCTCTCCACATCCTTGCGCGCCCCTTGCGAGACATGGACCCATTGGCCGTTGCGGAACGGATCCCGCTTGCCGTCCGCCCACCAGGTCTCGTGCGCCACGACGATACGCCAGCCGCGACGGCCGGAACGGACCAGGGTGTGGATCTCGATCTGGAACGAATAATGCGGACCGTTGAGGCTGCTGCGCTGGCGCGTCCAGGCGACAGGGCCAACCTGCCAGGCATGGCAGGCGCGGTCCGGATTGGTGGTGGAGACGATCAGAGCGAACAGGTTGAAGAACTTGGTATCGCCCAGCCGCATCGCCCGTCGCCACCCTGTTGGTGCGAAACACCCACACCTCTTCCGCCAACGCGAATCCGAGGCGTCTGCCCGAGTATATCGCCGGTGCCGCCATTCCGGAATTTGGCGACGATGCGGCTACATTGAAAGCTCGCCTGCTCGGCAGAGGTCAGGCGCGTACGCTCTCAGCCGCGACGTTTGCGGCGCAACGCCCCGATCAGCGCCAACGCGGCGAAGGCGAGACCGAACGTGCCGGGCTCCGGAGTCGCCACCGGCGCGATATCCACTTCGCCGTCGCCGCTGCGCGCGCCTGCCGTTGCGAACAACAGCGTGCCTGAGGCATCGACAAACGAACCGCCGCCGCCGCCAGCTCCGGCGCCCGTAAAGAAACTGCCGTCACCCGAACCGCCGCCGCCGCCGCTGTATCCGCCGCCGCCGCCATTGCCACCGCCGCCGCCGCGCAAAGAAGCTGGCTGATGAGGAGCAAGCCCTGTGCCAGGGAACTAAGTGGCTGAAAAACCTGAAAGTGGAATCAACGGTGACGGGTACGTGTCAACAAAGCTGACATCATGTGCAAA
>JBJKRM010000229.1:0-2787 GCA_046704685.1 Rhizomicrobium sp. | reverse complement strand
GTCTCCAGCATGGGAGCCGAAACATCAAGACCCGTGACACGCCCCGGCGATGCGGCTTTTGCCAGAGTCAGCGTGGTCAGGCCGCAACCACAGCCGATGTCCAGGATGGTCATGCCCGGCTCCGGCGCCGCGAAAACCATCATGGCCTGGTGGATGCGCGCCAGACGATATTCGTTGCGGTCACTCCGCGAAGCCCAGAGTTGCCCCATGGGCCCGTTCCAATGCTCGATCTGCTGCTGGTTGTCCATGGCGCCTATCTAGCGGGATGGGCGGCCACAAGCCAGCACGCCGCAAGAGGAGCAATGCCCTCGTCGGTGCGGAAGCTTTCCAGCACCGGCGCGATGCGCGCACGGATGGCCTGCTGGCCGGCGTCATCCATGTGGCGTGTGGCAAAGGCCAAAGGTCCGAGATTCATCGCTTCTTCCACCGCCTCCTCCACCGTGGACCCCATCAACGAACGCGGCTCAATCTTTTCGATGCGGATGCCGCCAAAGCCGGCTTGTTCGAGGACCGAATGCGTGTGTGTCCGGTCAGCCAAACCAAAGGGACCGGGGGCGTTGGGAACCGGCGCGTCCGGAACCGGCAATAGATCGCGGGCGGCCGCGAACGGCGCATAGACCGATTGCACCTGTTCGAACGGGCACCAGCAGACGAAAGCGAGCCGACCGTGCGGTTTCAGCGCCTGCCGGATGTTGGCGAAGGCGGCGACGGGATCAACGAAGAACATGGTGCCGAAACGCGAGAAGACCAGATCGAATTGAGGATCGAAGGGAAAATCGGAGGCATCGCCTTCGATGAACTGCACCGGCATGGTCCCGGCCCGGCGACGCGCTTCGGCGATCAGCGGCGCCGAAATGTCGATACCCACCGCCCTGCCCGGCTTGACGGCCGCGAAGATTGCGGTGGTGGTGGTGCCGGCGCCACAACCGATGTCCAGCACGTTCATGCCCGGCTTCAGTCCGGCAAATGCCATCACAGCGGCAGTGATATGGGTGAAACCGCGGTCAAAATGATCCTGCCGCGCCACCCAGTTCTCGGCCACCGGCCCGTTCCAGTAGCCGCGCTGTTTCTCGTTCATGTCTCCCTCTGCCACAGCCAAGACGGACACAGTTGTGGAACATTCACGCGCAACGCATCGCGGCGTCAAATGCGTGCGCGCCCCACCTCACGCGACTGTCAGCTTACACCTCTTCAACCGACGGAAGCCCCAACGCCTCGCGCAAGGGACCGAGCCATTCCGCGTAAGCTCGCCACCGACCTACGGCTTGGCTGTAGAGAGGCCGCCGCACCTGAGCGGCGCTGGCAGTGCGTACCGCGCGGCTGGTCTCGTAAAAGCGCAGGCACGCATCTTCCCAATCCAGGCCACAAAAGGCGATCAGCCGCCGCGCCTCGGTCTCGAAATCCGCCACCAGCGACTCGTAGCGGACTTCCAGCATCGCTTCGGCCGGCAGCACGCGCCGCCAATACGCCATCACCTCGGCATAGGTCTTGTAGTAGCGGCCGAGCTCGCCCAGATCGCAGGCGAACTGGGCCACCCCCATGAACAGCTGCGAATAGCAGGAGAAGCAGGTGTCCATCGGATCACGCACCACATGGATGATGCGCGCCTTGGGCAAAGCCAAATGGATAAGCCCCGCATAGCAGAAGTTGCCCAGGGTCTTGTCCACAATGCGCCGGGCATCGGGTGCTTTCGAGACGATACCAGCCACATAATCGGCGCCTAGCTGCCGAAGGGCCTCCCCGGTAAGCTCATCGCCAGCCTTTTCCAGCCGCAGGCCGAAACGCGGCTCGATCAGCCGCTGAAAATCCGATGTTTCACCGGTGCCATACACGTCGCTGTGACTGGCCAGAATCTGCTCGACAAGCGAGGTACCGGAACGCGGCATGCCCAATACGAACACCGGTTGCTCGGACGGATCGCCTTGCCCCGCCTTCATCCGCATGACATCCGGCGTGAGCACATCGGCCGGCGCACGCAAATAAGCGAGCGCGGAGGCCTCGTCGTAGGCGAAGGTCCGCCGCTTGCGACTGTTGCCGGCGCTGAGATGCTTGAAGGCGGGAGCAGGAAGCCCGAGGTCGCGGTATGCCTTGGACAGCGCCAGATGCAGTTCGACGGCATCGGCATCCGACAAAGCGGATTCATTGGCCAGCATCGCCTTCAGGGCGTGCAGCGCAACATCGTCTTCACTGGTGACGGCTTTGACCTGCAGGAGGTGGCGATAGGCGGTGGGCCAGCGCGGCGCGATCGCAATCACCCGTTCATAAGCCGTGAGTGCTTCATCAATCCGACCGAGAATTTGCAGGACATCGCCACGACAGAGCTCCGCCGACGCGTTCATCGGATCGACTTTCAGGACGCTTTCATAGACGGCCAATGCTTCATCGTTACGGTTCAGCGCACTGAGCGGATCTCCCATGTTGAAAAGCGACCGGAGAAATTTCGGATCAAGACGCAGCGCCTCGCGAAAGCAGGCGATCGCCTCCTCGTACCGGCCCAATCGGGCCAGCGCCGTGCCGCGCTTGTCATGGGAGGGCGCAGAACGCGGTAGCAGCGCACACAAGCGTTCGAAACAGCGCAAGGCCTCCAGCGGCCGCCCCAAATCGTCGTAAACGACGCCCAGGATTTCCCAGACGCTGGCGAAGTCCGGCTGTCGCGACACCGCCGTTTCGAAAGCGGCGGCGGCCTCTGTCTTGCGGCCGAGCCCCAGCAACGCCCAGCCGCGCATGCTGTGATGAAAAGGCGCATTCGGCGTGATCGGCATCTTCGCGATCACGCGGTCGAGGCAG
>JBJKRM010000228.1:0-7623 GCA_046704685.1 Rhizomicrobium sp. | reverse complement strand
ACCCAGCACCTGGCGCGGGTGCTGTGGCAGCGCGGCCATCTGGAGGTGCGCACCACCAAGCAGGTCTATTCCCACGCCGAGAAGCGCTTCCTGACGGACCGCTATGTGATCGGCACCTGTCCGCATTGCGGCTATGACCGCGCCCGCGGCGACCAGTGCGAGAACTGCACCCGGGTGCTCGATCCCACCGACCTCATCAACCCGCGTTCGGCATTGTCCGGTTCCACCGAGATCGAGATCCGCGACAGCGCCCATCTGTTTCTCAAGCAGTCGGAGTTCGTCGAACCGCTGCGGCAGTGGATCGACAGCCATGCGCACGACTGGCCCAACCTGGTGCTGTCCATCGCCCGCAAATGGCTGGACGAGGGGCTGAACGATCGCGGCATCACCCGCGACCTTTCCTGGGGCGTGCCGGTGCCGGACGACATCGGCGACGGCCAGCTGAAGGGCAAGGTGTTTTACGTCTGGTTCGATGCCCCCATCGAATACATCGGCGCCACCAAGGAACTGACGGATTCGAAGGGACTGCCCGACAGCGAATGGCAGAAATGGTGGCGGCCGGCGAGCGCCAAGGACGTCACCTATGTGGAATTCATGGCCAAGGACAACGTGCCGTTCCACACCGTCGGTTTCCCCATCACCATCATGGGGTCGGGCGAGAACTGGAAGCTGGTCGACCGGGTGAAGGGATTCAACTGGCTGACCTATTACGGCGGCAAGTTCTCCACCTCGCAGAAGCGCGGCGTCTTCATGGACAAGGCGCTGGAGCTGGTGCCAGCCGATTACTGGCGCTGGTATCTGATGGCCAATGCGCCGGAGAGCGCGGATTCCTCCTTCACCTGGGAGCACTTCGCGGCCGTGGTGAACAAGGATCTGGCCGACGTGCTGGGCAATTTCGTCAACCGGGTGACCAAATTCACCGTGTCGCGCTTCGACGGAAAGGTGCCGGGGGAGGGCGAATACGGCGAGGACGAGAAGACGCTGATCGCCGAACTCGACAAGCGGGTGACGCAATACGGCGCCTATCTGCAGGACATCGAATTCCGCAAGGCGCTGGCGGAGTTGCGCGCCATCTGGGTGGCGGGCAACGAATATCTCACCAAGGCGGCGCCGTGGACTCATGTGAAGACCGACCGGGTGAAGGCGGCGGTCGGCGTGCGCATGGGGCTGAACCTGGTGCATCTGTTCGGGCACCTGGCCTGGCCGGTGATCCCCACCGCGGCCTGCGCGGTGCACGAGTCCATCAGGCCGGCGCCGGAGACTATTCTGTGGCCGGATCAACCAATGGAGGCGTTCCTCGATCAGCTTGAGCCGGGGCTGGCCATCCGTCCGCCCGCTGTGCTGTTCGCCAAGATCGCCGACGAGCTGTTCGCCGAGTGGAAGACAAGGATCGGGGGAGAAGAGTAAATCCTTCGAGGGTGATTATTTACGCGCGGAGCCGCGGAGTTTTTCTTGCTTGTCATCCCGGGCGGAGCGCTCACGAGCGGAGCGACGAGCGTGCAGACCCGGGACCTACTCCAACATCTGACAGATTTCGGGATGGGTCCCGGATCGCGCCCAAGTGCCAAGCGACAACACCATCGCGGGCGCGTCCGGGATGACAGGTTTGGTGCACATGGCCAGCGCGGCGTCCGGGATGACAGGGTTGGTGGCACCAACTCCGCGGCTCCGCGTGAACTTCTTCTCTATTCCGTCAGCGGTTCCCAGCCTTCGCGGGTCAGTGCTTCGATGGGGCGGAAGCGCGATTTGTAGTCCATCTTCTTGGAGCCGCGCACCCAATAGCCGAGATAGACATGCTCGAGATTGCGATCGAGCGCGGCGCGCACGTGATCGAGGATCATGTACGTGCCGAGGCTGCGCTGCTCCTCACCGGGATGAAAGAAGCTGTAGACCATCGACAGCCCGTCGCGCAGGTCATCGGTCAAGGCGCAGGCGACGAGGCGGCCGCGTCCGTATCGCTCGGGCTGGCGGTATTCGACAATGTGAGTATTGACCGGTGTCTCTTCCACCATCGCCACGTAGTCGAACAAGCCCATGTCGGACATGCCGCCGCCGGCGTGACGGGAATCGAGATAGGTGCGCAAGAGGGCGAACTGCTCGCGCGTGGCCTCGGCCGGCACCACGGTGCGCACCAGATCGGCATTGCGCCGGGTGATGCGCCGCAAGTTGCGCGACAGCTCGAAACCTTTGGTGACGATGCGCACCGAAACGCAGGCCGAACAGGCATCGCAGGCCGGGCGATAGGCGATGGTCTGGCTGCGGCGGAAACCGGAATGGGTGAGGGCCTCGTTGAGGGGCTGGGCCAGGGTGCCGGAGAGCCGGGCGAAAACCTTCCGCTCGGTGCGCCCCGGCAGGTACGGGCAAGGTCCTCCCGGCGTCAGGAAGAACTGCGGCACGCGTGCGGTTTTCTGGTCTGTCACTGGCCGTTACCCGGCAATCACGTCACGAGTATGACAAGCAAATGGGCGGTTGCGCCAGTCTTGCGTGCGCCAATTTCGAATTAGAGTTGACGTCCGAGGGGAACGGGCGGCGCCTCGTTCATCAACACGATCGACAGCCGGCGGTTGGCCGAGGCGTCGGGATCCTCGGGCAGCAGCGGCTCCGATCCGGCCTTGCCGGCGACCTCGTAGATGCGGTCCGAAGACAATCCTGATGCCGTCAAAATCGCCCGTCCGGCATTGGCGCGCTCGGCGGAGAGCTCCCAGTTGGTTATGCCGTTGGGGCCTTTGAACGGCCTGCCGTCGGTATGGCCGGCGATCGAAATGCGGTTCGGCAGCCGGTTGATCACCTTGGCGATGATATGCAGCAGCACGCGGGTGTAGGGCATCGGCACGGCGGAGCCCTGCTGGAACATCGGCCGGCCATCCTGGTCGACCAGCTGGATGCGCAAGCCCTCCGGCGTCTGATCCATCACCACCTGCTTCGACAGCTGGGCGACATCCGGATTGTCGGCGATCGCCTGGTGGATGGCTTCCGCGGCATGGGCGAATTGGCCGTTCTCGCTCGAGGTGGCGGTGTTGTTGCCGGTCTGGTTGGAGGCGTCGGCATCGGCGCTGGCGCCCTTGGTAGCGGTGGCGCCGCCCTGGCTGATGCCGTTCTGGGTCGAGTGGGAATCGTTGGCGCGCGCCGGCGGGCTGTTTTTCTGGAAGACGGAGACGGCGCCGCCGGCCCGGGCGCTTTCGCGGCCCAGCACCCGGCCGCCCAGGATGCCGCCGGAGCCGGACAGGGTCTGGGCGATGCTCTGCGGTGCGAAATAGTCGGCAATGCCGCGCTTCTGCTCGGGGGTGGTGGTGTTGATCAGCCACATCAACAGGAAGAAGGCCATCATCGCGGTGACGAAGTCGGCATAGGCGACTTTCCAGGCACCGCCGTGGTGGCCGTGAGCACCTTTCTTGATGCGCTTGATGACGATCGGCTGGTCAGCCAACGTTTTACCCCTTTACCGCATTACCCTAGGTCGGGAGCGCTTGATCGGTCTTTTCGCCGCCGTGCTCCTCGCCTAACGTGGGCGAGCATGCCTGATGTGAATTAACCGATTCTTTAATCCGGAAATTTCATGAGCTTCGACGCGCGCGCCTTCCGCAATGCCCTGGGTTGTTTCCCCACCGGTGTGGTGGTGGTGACCGCCGGCAGCGCTGCGCCGCATATGGGCATCACCGTGAATTCGTTTGCTTCCGTGTCGCTCGACCCGCCGCTAGTGTTGTGGTGCATGGACAAGAAATCGGGCCGTTACGGGACGTTTACCAATTCCCCCCATTTCACCGTCAGCGTCTTGTCCAGCGCGCATGAGACGGTGTCGGCGCGACTGGCCAAGCCCGGCGAGCACAGGCTGGAGGGCTTGTCACTGGTGGAGACCGAATGCGGTCCGCCGGCGCTGGCCGATGCCCTGGCGGTGTTCGAATGTGCTGGCGAGGCGGAGCATGACGGTGGCGACCACGCCATCATCGTCGGGCGTGTCCTACGCTTCGGCTATCGCGACCAGGGGCAGCCGCTGGTCTATTTTCGCGGCCGTTATGGCGCCCTGGCGGGTTGAAGAACCAGACGGTATTTCGCTTGCGCCTTGACCACCGCGCGCGCGGTCGGGATGCGGTAGTAGCCGCCCTTTGCCCATAAGGCCATCTGGTCGTCGTAGTAGCGCGAGAAGATGTTGCCGGATTCGCCGATGGCGATGACATAGAGCGAATTGTCGGGATGGGCGAGATCGTAGATCGCCCGATAGCCGGAGCCGTGGATGGCGGCAAAGGGGCGGCCGGATGAGAATCGCATGGCGCCGCGGCGCAGCGTGTCGTCGCCGCCGCTGGCTTCCACCTCGCGGTTGAAGAACGATCCGATCAGCGGCATGCCGCCGAGCGGCAGATGGCTGAAGACGGCGTGATGCGCCTCGCCCCAGCGCCAGGACAGCATGTCGGGGCCATAGGCATCGCTGAGTTCGGCAAGCGCATCGGTGAGCGCCAGACGGATGCGCGAGGCGCAATCCTCGCGCGGCTTGGTGGTGACATCGTCGCACCAACGGCTCTCGCCGTTCACATTGCGCAGCACGTCGAGCACAAACAATTCGTGCGGGCTCCAGGCGCCCTTGAAATCGCGGCCCAGCTCGTCGGCGATCAGCCGCCGCACCAGGGCGCGCGACCAGGCCTCGAAGATCAAGGGCTCCGGGCGATCCGCGTCCATCGCGAGATTCCATTTCGCGATCATCTCGGCCGCCTGACGCGCCCGCGGCGTCGGCCAGGGCGCCGCTTTCAACAACAGCGGCACGAGGTCCTCAGCGTAGCGGTCGTGGGTGTCGAGCTGGATTTTCTCGAAACTGGCGATGGAATGGCGCGGCACCGCCTTCAGCATCTCATTGATACGCCAGTAGCGGAACGGCACATCCCAATCGCGGGTGAGCACATAGGGATAGCCGGGCGGCACGGTCTTGTTGTTGGCGGTGGCGTTCTGGCCGCTCTTCGGATCGACGATGCGGGGAAGGGCGTTGGTGGGGATGTACCCGGTCCAGTCGTAGCGCTTTTCCCAACCCTTGCCGGGAACCAAGCCCAGAGAATCATTGGCGGGAGCGCGGATCGGCACGCGGCTCGCCAGGATAAGGCCGATGTGTTTCTTGTCGGCCCAGACCATGTTCTGCATCGGCGAGAGATAGTCGCGCAGGACGGGCGCGAAGTCGCTGCCGTGCTGGGCGTTGTTCATCTCCAGATTGGCCTGGATGGTGCGGTCGTCGGGATCAAGTGCCGTCCAGGCGAGCGCCAGCACGTAGCCCTTGGGAACCAGCCCTTTGATACGCCGCCAGTTCGTCGGCAGGACGGGACCGTGCCGCGTGGTGCGCACCGTGATGGTCACCGGCTTGCCGAAGCGGACCTTGATGACTTCCTTGCGTGTCTGGAACGGCTCGATGCCGGAGGGCGTGACATAGGCCTTGCCGCGATCGGCCAGCTTTTCGAGATAAAGATCCTGGGTGTCGGGGCCGGTATTGGTCATGCCCCAGGCCAGGGTGCGGGTGCGTCCCACTGACACCGCAGGGACGCCGGGCAGCACACCGCCGACCACGTCATGGCCCGGCCAGTGGAGGTGAGCGAGATACCAGATGCCCGGCACGGTCAGCGGTAGATGCGGGTCGTTGGCCAGCAGCGGGGCACCGGTCACGCTGCGAAAGCCGGCCACCACCCAGTCGTTGGAGGCGGTGTGATCGGGCGTCGGCAGCAAGGCGACCTTGGCGTGGCCGAACATGGAAATGTAGCCGGGCAGCACGTTTTCCGGATCACCCGGATAAGGCGGGAAGAACTCCTCGAGTTGCTTCTTGCTGAGACGGCGCGCCAGGTGGATGCGCGCCAGCTCGCCGTAGAGGTTCGCCGACAACGAGAACTGCATGTATTTTATGGTGGCGATGCTGTCGGCGGGACGCCACGGCTCCGGCGTGACATGCAGGAGGGTGAATTCGATCGGCAGCGGGCCTTTGTGGGTCTTGATGTAGGCGTTGACGCCATCGGCATAGGCCTGCAGCAGGCGCCGGGACTTCGCATCGAGATGACCGACAGCCTGTTTGGCAAGGCGATAAAGTCCGAAAGTGCGGAACAGCTCGTCGGTCGCCAGACCCTCCTTGCCGACCAGTTCGGAGACCCGTGCCTGCATCACGGCGCGCAGGAACACCATCTGCCAGAGGCGGTCCTGCGCCTGGGCATAGCCGAGGGCAAACAAGGCGTCGGCGCGGGTTTTGGCGAAGATGTGGGGGATGGCGTGGTCGTCGCGCAGGATGGTCACCGGCGCCGACAGGCCCTGCAGCTTTACGTCGCCGTTGTAGTCCGGGACGGAGAGGCGGAATCGGGCGATCTCCGCGGTGATGATGAGGCCGATCAAGAGGACAAAGACGGCGAAGCCAAGCCCAATCCGACGCCAACGCTTGGCCATGCCGAGTCCCCGCCACAATACCGGACGGAGAGTGGGCGTGTTGTCCGCAGAGGACAAGGGGGCGGTGAAATCTTACTTCCGCGCTTGTTTCGTGACGCTCTCGAGATAACCCAGCACGTCGATATCGGGCGGCGTGGTGACGCCTTTGCCCGGGCCGGGCTTGCGCAATTCCTCCAAGGTGAAATCCATGCGCGCATCATAGGTCCGCTGGATCTGATTGCGCAGATTCTGTTCGGCCATGTACCAGTCGCGTTTTACACGGCCGTCGGGGCAGGTGGAAAGCTCGGCCGGGTCCGTCGCGCCCCACCGCAGCTCGGGACAGTGATAGGGATCGAAGGACATGGCGAACAGGCGCTTGCGCGCTTCCTCGTAGGACAGTGTCTCGATCGAGCCATCGCTGCGCTGGTAGCGGATCTTGCAGTAACTGGTCGCGCGCTTGTAGGTGTGCAGCAGATCGGCGGCAAGGTTGTTGCCGTGATAATTCAGGTGCCGCGTGTCTCTGTGCCTGGCCATCTCGACAAAGCGCTGCACCGTATCCCGCAGGTATTTGAACGCGGTCTTGAGCCGCGCGTCGCGCGAAGGAGTCGAATACATCTCCCAGTCGCCATAGGTGCCATAGATGTTGCGCGGCAGGCGGTAGGGATGCGGGCGCTCGGCCATGCCGTGCGCCAGATCGACGGCGAGGGCGCGGTAGTGCAAGTCCGAGCAAATGGACCACACCATATCTCGCGTCTCCCGGAGCGGGCTGAAGATCAGCTTGCCGCCAGCCATCCGGGCCCGCACGAAGTCGTAATAGCTCATCCTCTCGCCGTTCACCGTGAAGGTGCCGCTGGCCCAGTTCGCATCGGACGGACGTTTGCCGTTGCCGTAAAACTGCTCGGTCGAGAAATCGGGAATCTGATGGTTGCGCGCCAAGACGATGTGGCCGCCGTGCAGCGCGCCATCCGCGCCTCTCCTGGCGCCCACCAGCTTCTGCGGCCGCCAGTCCTTGAAACCGGAGCCCTGTGACGGCCGGGTGCGGGCAAACCGCACGTCGAACACCATCTGGGTCAGGGTGTAATCGGTGTGGGCATCGAAGGAATGGATGCGGCCGTCGGGATCAACGCGGAAGACGATCGCCACATGCCCGGCGGGGTCATAGATGATCGTGCCTGGCCGGATCGACCCAGGTTCGATGGCGGGTGAATAGAAGTCCGGCGGCAATCGGCCGTCCGTGTTCGGATC
>JBJKRM010000227.1:0-5527 GCA_046704685.1 Rhizomicrobium sp. | reverse complement strand
GCGAGGAAGGCGTCCGCTGGCTGCACACCGGCGGCATCTTCGCCGCACTCGCCCCCAACACGGCGGAAGCGGTCATCGAGGCGGTCACGGCGGCGCACAAGTACGGCACCGTCGTTTCCTACGACCTCAACTACCGCGCCAGCCTGTGGAAGAGCCAGGGTGGCCAGGAAGGCGCCCGCAAGATCAACCGCGAGATCGCCAAATATGTCGACGTCATGCTGGGCAACGAAGAAGACTTCACAGCCTGCCTCGGCTTCGAAGTAGAAGGCCTCGACGAGCACATCTCCAAGATCGATCCGGCCAACTTCAAGAAGATGATCGCTACCGCGGTAAAGCAGTATCCCAACTTCAAGGTGGCGGCGACTACGCTGCGCAACGCCAAGACCGCGACCTTCAACGACTGGGGCGCCATCATCTATGCCGGTGGCGCGTTCTATCAGGCCATGCAACGCGACAATTTGGAGATCTACGACCGTGTCGGTGGCGGCGACGGCTTCGCCTCCGGCCTGGCTTATGGCTTCCTGGAGGGCAAAGGCCCGCAGGCGGCAGTGGACTACGGCGCGGCCCATGGTGCGCTGGCCATGACCACGCCCGGCGACACCTCCATGGTCAATGTCAAGGAAGTCGAAGCGGCGATGAAGGGCAAAGGCGCCCGCGTCATCCGTTAGTCATCCGACGGGCTGCGGTCCGCTCCTATTTCAGCCCTTCACCGTTCGACAGTGGACGGTGAGGGGTTTATTTATGCCCTGTGTTCAGCAATCGGCGCGTCACCAGAGGGGTTGAATGACTCTGCCCTCCGTTCTCGGCATTGGATTCACGCTGCTCGCTGTGATCGGAGCGGTGTATGCGCTGGTGTCGGCTTTCTTCATCGAACGGTATGTGCGCCGACCGGCGGACAGGGCGGGCGATGTCCTTCCGGCAGTGACCTTGCTGAAGCCTCTGCACGGCCGCGTGCCCACACTGGAGGCAGACCTCGAGAGCTTTCTAGCCCAGGATTACGACGCGCCGGTCCAGATCGTGTTCGGTGTGCAAGACCGGCAGGATGCCGCGATCACGGTCGTCGAAAGGCTACGGTCGCGCCATCCCGGCAAGGATATCGTGTTGAACATTGAGGAAAGGCGTCTGGGCGCCAATCCCAAGATATCCAATGTCGTCGCCATGTCGGCCTGTGCCAAGCACGACATTCTGATCTTAAGCGACAGCGACATTGCCGTGGCGCCCAACTATCTGCGCCGTGTTATAGCCGCCTTGGCGCCGGATGCTGTCGGCGCCGTCACCTGCCTGTACACGGGTTGGGCGGCGGCAGGACGGCCCTCGTGTCTCAGCGCCATGGGGATCAGTTATCATTTCCTACCGAACGTGGTGACGGGGGTTGGGCTGGGGCTGACCGAGCCCTGTTTCGGATCGACCATCGCCATCAAGCGGCCTGTCCTGGATGCCATCGGCGGGTTTCGTGCCTTCGCCTCCCAGCTTGCGGACGACAACGAGATCGGCCGAGCCGTGCGGCGACTTGGGTGCAAGGTCGCCATTCCGCCCTTTGCCGTCCGTCATGCCTGTTCCGAGGAGACGTTCAGCGCCTGGTGGAATCATGAGTTGCGCTGGATGCGCACCATCCGGACGGTGGATCCCGCCGGCCACGCTGGCTCGATCGTCACGCACGGATTTCCCCTAGCGTTGTTAGGGGTAATTTTTTCGGGTTTCGGCACGCTGGCGTTGAGCGTTCTACTGGCTACCTTTGTGGCACGTGGCATGCTCAAATGGCGGATCGATCAGGCGTTCCAGGAGCCGGCGGGGCCATATTGGCTTCTACCGGTGCGGGATGTGCTATCGTTCGGCGTCTTTGTGACGTCACTTTTCGGGGCCTCCGTCGTGTGGCAAGACGCGCATCTGCGCGTCCATGAGGACGGTGTGTTGTCCAAGCGGTGAGGGAAGTAATGAAGTCGTTGTTTTTGCAGGCGCCATCCTTTGACGGCTATGACGGCGGGGCCGGTGCGCGTTACCAAATGAAGCGCGAGGTCAAATCGTTCTGGTACCCGACTTGGCTGGCCCAAGCCGCCGCCATGGTGGAAGGTTCCAAGCTGATCGACGCCCCACCGCACAAGCTCAAGTTCCAGGATATCGAAGGCGATCTGAAGTCGCACGACTTCATCGTCATCCATACCTCGACACCGTCCTTCAAGTCCGATTGCAGGACCGCCCGAATGATCAAGGAGATCAATCCCTCGGCGGTGATCGGCTTCATCGGCGCCAAGGTGGCGGTACAGCCGAAGGAAAGCCTTGAGGCCTGTGAGGCGATCGATTTTGTGGCCCGCAGCGAATACGAATTCACCATCCAGGAAATGGCTGCCGGCCGCGACTGGTCGCAAGTCAAGGGCATCTCCTATCGCAACAAGGAAGGCGCCATCGTCCACAACGAGGATCGCGAAATCCTCATGGATATGGACAAACTGCCGAGTGTGCTGCCGGTCTACAAGCGCAGCCTCGACACCAAGATGTATTTCGGCGGCTACCTGAAGCACCCCTACATGTCCTGGTACACCGGCCGCGGCTGCAAGTCGCGCTGCACCTTCTGCCTGTGGCCGCAAACCATCTCGGGCCACAAATACCGCTACCGCTCGATCGAGAGCGTGGCGGAAGAAGTGAAGTATGTGCAGCGGGAATTCCCCGAGGTGAGGGAGATTTTCTTCGACGACGACACGCTGACGGACAACGCGCCGCGTGTCGAAGCCCTAGCCAAGGAGCTCGGCAAGCTCGGCGTCACCTGGTCGTGCAACGCCAAGGCCAATGTGCCGCGCAAGACGCTTGAGGTGCTGAAAGACAACGGTCTGCGCCTGCTACTGGTCGGCTATGAATCCGGCAACCAGAAGATCCTGCACAACATCAAGAAGGGCCTTTTGGTCGACGTGGCGCGCCAATTCTCCAAGGATTGCCACGAACTCGGCATCCTGGTGCACGGCACCTTCATCCTGGGCCTGCCGGGGGAGACCAGGGAGACCATCGAGGAGACCCTGGAATTCGCCAAGCAGGTGAACCCGCGCACCCTGCAGGTCTCGCTGGCAGCCCCTTATCCGGGGACCTTCCTCTACAATCAGGCCAAGGAGAACGGCTGGTTCGCCGACGACATCGATCTGTTGACCGAAGACGGCACCCAGATCGCGCCGCTCAACTACCCGAACCTGAACCACACCGAGATCTTCAATTCGGTGGAGGATTTCTACAAGAAATTCTACTTCCGCCCGTCGAAGATCGCCGAGATCGTCGGCGAGTTGCTGACCTCGCGCGAGATGCTGGTGCGCCGGCTACGCGAAGGTGTGGAGTTCTTCCAGTTCCTGCGGACACGTGAGGACATGATCGTCTCGTGACGGGGCTCGGCATGAAGGGCCTGATCGTCACGGCAGATGATTTTGGTGTGGCGCCCGAGGTCAACGAGGCCGTCGAGCGCGCCCACCGGCAAGGCATTCTGACCTGTGCCAGCCTGATGGTGTCGGGGGCCGCGGCAGCCGACGCCGTGGCACGGGCGAAAGCGATGCCGACGCTGGGCGTTGGACTGCATCTGGTTCTGGTGGAAGGCCGTCCCGTGCGGCCGCCCTCGAGCATTCCGGCCCTGGTGGGCCCGGATGGCAATTTTCGCAACGACATGGTGCGGGCGAGCTTCGCCATGGCGTTCCTGCCTGCGGTGCGCCGCCAATTGGCGGCTGAAATCGAGGCCCAGTTCGACGCCTTTGCCGCCACCGGTCTGCCGCTGGACCACGTCAACGCCCACAAGCATTTCCACCTCCATCCGACGATCGGCGCCCTGGTGGTGGAGATCGGGCGGCGATACGGCATGGACGCCGTGCGGTCGCCCTGTGAACCGCTCGAGGTGCTGCGCCGGGTCGAACACGTCGCCGGCGGTGGCGAAATCGAGCGGTTCTGCGGCAACCGTCTGAAGGATCGGTTGTGGGCCGCCGGAATCTGGTCGCCCGATCGTGTTTTCGGCTTGGCCTGGTCGGGCGCGATGAACACCCGCCGGCTTGCCGGTCTGATGGAGAACCTTCCCCAGGGTGTCAGCGAGATTTACCTGCACCCTGCGACCTGCGCCTATCCGGGCTCCACCCGCGGCTATCGTTATGCCGAGGAGTTCGGGGCCTTGATGGCACCGGCGGCTATCAGCCAGGCCCGTGGGATGGTGCTCGGAAAATTCCGGGATTTCGCTCCCCAATCCGACGAAGGAAAGCTCGTGCACAGCTAACAAATCCGGAACAGCTGGGGCCTGCAGTTTGCGCACGACCTGCGCCGAATGGTCCGATCACCATCGGCAGCGAACAGCACGAGGCGCGGTTCTGCCAAATTTTGCAAGTGACTTGCAATTCTTACAGGCGGGTGGCGGACGATCGGCCAATGCTTGGACTGAACACGCATTGCATCAATTTCTTCACTGCCGATCCGGTTCTGAAGCGTGAGCCTTCGAATGGATGGACCTTTGTCTTTCCAGGAACGAACGGCCTGTTTCGCGGCATGACAGCGGCCTGTTGCGGCAGACCTTCGTTCCGGCGATGGTACGGCCCAGACGGCGGTTTCCACTCAGAAAGAATTAGAACAACTCAGTCATGAAAATTGGGGCTATTGTTGCTTTGCTCGCCGGTTTGGCGCTGGCGGTCTTTGTGGTCATGCACATCGGCGTCGGAGAGGTGTTCGATGCGGTGGCGCGTGTCGGCTGGGGCGGCTTCATTCTGATCTGTCTGGCAGGTCTCATTGTGATCTGCTGCCTTGGTTCGGCGTGGTACGCCCTGTTGTCGGGCCATCACGTGCGCTGGCTGGTGCTGGTGTTGGGGCGTCAGCTGCGCGATTCCTCAAGCGACCTTTTGCCGTTCACCCAAGTGGGCGGCATGGTGATCGGGGCTCGCGCGGCGGTGCTGGGCGGGATTCGCGCGCCCTTGGCCTATGCCTCGATGATGGTGGACGTCACCACCGAGTTGATCGGACAGATTGCTTTCATCGTTCTGGGCCTCCTGCTCGGCCTTGCGCAATTGCGCGCCAGTGCGGAGATGGCGCCGTATGCGGACGGTATGGTGATCGGCACCGCACTGATGGTGCCGGCGGCAGCGGCCTTCATCATCCTTCAGCGCAAGGGTACGGGTTTCGCCGAGAAGCTCGCCGGCCGGCTTCTACCGTCCGCCGTGAGCCACACCGAGGCGTTCTCGGAGGCGCTGCATGCCTTCTATGCCCAGCCGGTGCGTTTGACCTTCTCGGCGACATTCCACCTGATCGGCTGGATCGCCAGCGGCATCTGGATCTGGCTGATCATGCGCATGCTTGGCGCGGACGTCAGTGTCTTCGCGGCCATCACCATCGAGGCGCTGCTGGGAGCCTTGCGCAGCGCCACCGTGTTCATTCCCTCCGCCATCGGCGTGCAAGAGGCCGGCTATGCCGCGCTGGCGCCGGTCTTCGGCATGGGCCCTGAGATCGGACTTGCGGTATCCTTGCTCAAGCGGGCGCGTGACGTGGCTGTCGGTGTTCCGGTCCTGCTGATATGGCAGGCCTTGGA
>JBJKRM010000226.1:0-3542 GCA_046704685.1 Rhizomicrobium sp. | reverse complement strand
CCAATTAAACCTCTCTAATACGTCAGGGCCTTTCCGGGCCAAGAGATGTTGCGGTCGATCTCGGTGTTGATCTCGTGCTCGTGAAGCGCAGTGTTTTGGCGGAAATAATCGATGGCCTTTTGCCGCGACCAACCCTCGGCATGGATGCCGGTGTCGACCACAAGGCGGGCGGCGCGCCAGATCTGATAACCCAGCATGCCGAAGCGGTCATAAGGCTTGGGATACAGGCCCATCTCTTGCCCCAGCCATTCGCAATACACCGCCCAGCCTTCGCCATAAGCGGAAATGTAGGTGTGGCGGCGAAAATCCGGCAGCGACTTGTCCTCCATCGCCAGCGGAATCTGGAAAGCGTGGCCCGGCGCCGATTCATGCAGCGTCAGCGGCGTCAGATTGTAGAGCGGACGCTGCTTGAGGTCATAGGTGTTGAGCAGGAAGACGCCGGGACCGCCACGACCGGCGGTGTAGAACGGCGCGATGTCGGCCGGCACCGGCTTGATGGTGAAACGGGCGCGTGGCAACAGGCCGAAATAGAGTCCGAGCTTGCCGTTGACCTCGTTGGCGATCCAGGCGGCGCGATCGAGCAATTGCTGCGGGGTCTTGACGTAGAAGCGCGGGTCGGTGCGCAGCATCCTGAGGAAGGCGGGAAAATCGCCCTTGAAACCGGTCGACCGCATCACCTGGACCATCTCGGCATGCAATCGCGCCACGGCGGCAAGACCGATCTGGTGGATCTCCTCGGGCGACCTGTCGAGGGTGGTGTATTCGATGATCTGCCGGCGGTAATAGGCCTTGCCGTCAGGCAGCGCCTCGGCCGCCAGCGTGGTGCGCGCGTGCGGCACGTATTCGTCATCCCAGAACTTGAGCAGATTGCGATAGGCCGGCTGCACGATATCGCGGATTTCCTGGACGCCTTGCGCCCGCAGGCGCGCCTGCTCGGCCGCCGGGATGGTGGACAGCATCTGTTTGAACGGCACATAGAACGGCGTGGCTTCCGGCTTGGCGTTGATCACCGTGGTGATCGAGCTGTCACGGCCCTCAAGCGTGACACGCGGCGGGGTGAAGCCGCGCTTCAGGCCGGCGCGCATATTGGCGATGTTCTCCCGGAAATAGCGCGGAATATCGCGCATCTGTGAGAGCCAGTTCTTGTAGTCCTGCAGGGTGCGGAACGGGCGGTCGGCGTTATAGGAGAGATCGCCCCAGAAGCTGGAATCGGAATTGGCCGGCATCTCGTAGTCGCGGAACTTCTGGTCGGCGATCAGGTTCTGCAGCTGAAAGCGATAGACCTCGGCGTTGATCTGTTGCTTGAGCGACAGCTGCGAAGCGGGGATGGCATTCAGCTTGGCAAGCGTCTTCTGCCAATTGGCCAGCCGCGCCGCCTGGCTCGCCGCATCGACATGCGGCAGACGGGTGGGCACCGGCAGGGTGTTGTCCTCGTCGTCGGCCAACTGGTCGATGCGCCACGCCCATTCCGAGGTGTAGAGCGCGCGCAGCTTGGCGTCGGCAGCGTGGGAGGCAACGGCATCGGCTGCGTGGGAGATGGCGGCGGATGCGACGAAGACGAAGGCAGTCGCAATGAAAACACGGGTGCGCATAGCCCCTCCAAGATTGTCATTCCCGGCCGAGCCCGGCGAAGCGCGTAGCGCAAAGAAGGGCGAGGGGAAGGAAACCCAAGTGTCTACGACATTTCGGACCTGGAAGGTATGGTGCGATTCTTCCCATCCGCGAACGGAAACCGAGTTTCGATACCTGGGTCCCCTTCCCTCGCCCGGCTTCGCTCCTCACGGAGCTATGCCGGGCTCGCCGGGGATGACAATGTGTTTTGTCCGGTACCACCGCTCGACTGCACCACCGCCCAGCCATAGCCTTTCAAGCGCCAGCCGGATGATTGGCGCCGCAACACCAGGGCCCAGCCGCCGGTCTCATGGAATGGGACACCGCGGTTCATCCCGCTCCATTCGGTTGCGAGCGAAAAATAGACATCGTCGCCGTCACGGCTGAAGTCGTGGATATCGCCGAAGGACGGCTCCAGTCCGGTGATGTTTTCGAGATGGGCGCGCATGCCGTCGGCCCAGCGCGCCACGGCATAGGGGCCGGTGAAGAGGTACGGCGCAAAATTCTCGATGATGGTGACGGGGCCTTCGGCGAAGAGATCGGACGGCAGGTGGCGGCCACCGCCGGCCATGAACGCGGCGAGTTTTTCCACGACGGACATCATGGCGGCGTCCGGGGCGTTCATCGTCCCTTGAACCCCAGCGCCACCAGATACAGCTCCACCGACTCGGCGCGCGATGCCGGCGGCTTGACATGCTTCACATCGGAGAAGCGCTTCTTCACCTTCGCCAGGATCTCGTTGGTGGCGCCGCCCTGGAACACCATGCCGACGAAGGCGCCGCCGGGACGCAGCACATCCATCGCCAGGTCGAGTGCGGTCTCGAACAGCAGCAGCGTGCGGATATGGTCGGTTTCGCGGTGCCCGGTGGTGTTCGCCGCCATGTCCGAGAACACCAGATCGGCCTCGCCGCCCAGAACCTGTTTGATAGTGTCCGGCGCGTGCTCATCCAGCATGTCGAGCTGAAGGATCTCCACCCCAGCGATGGGCTCCATGGCGAGGATGTCGGCGGCCACCACCTTGCCCGCCTCGCCGACGCGTTCCGCCGCGATCTGGCTCCAGCCGCCCGGGGCGGCGCCGAGATCGAGCACGCGGCCGCCGCGCTTCAACAGGTGGAAGCGCTGGTCGAGCTCCTTCATCTTGAAGGCGGCGCGGGAGCGACAGCCCTTGGCCTTGGCGGCGGCGACATAAGGGTCGTTGAGCTGGCGCTCCAGCCAGCGCGTGGAGGACGCCGTCCGCCCCCGCGTGTTGCGCACCCGCCGTTCACGATCGCCAGGCATCAGGGCTCCTGGATCCTCATGGTTTTCTCACGCCGCATGTACAGTAATACGGCCAGAAGAGCGAGATGCGGGTTTCTTCTTGATGGCGATCTCCACATCACGATCCAGCGCCGTGAGAAAGGTCATCAAGCGCTCGACCGAAAAACCCTCCAGTTTGTAGCGCAGGAGGGCCGAGACCTTTGGCTGATTGACGCCCAGCACCTCGGCCGCAGCGGTCTGCACCAAGCGCCGTTGTTCGATGATCTGGTTGATGGCATAGGCGAGGCGCAGCTTGGTCTGGCGCTCTTCGGCATCGGGATAGCCGAGATCGGCAAAGACGTTGGTCGTGCCTTGGATCACCGCTTCATCACCGGCCTTAGCTCTTTTTGCCATAACGTGCCTCGTAATCTGCTTTCGCCGTTCTCAGCCTCTGTTCCACCAGACTGATGTCTGCTCGTGCCGTCTTGATGCCTTTGGGTGATTTCTTCTGAAAGGCATGAAGGACATAAACAACCTCCCGAAACCTCACCGTATACACGGCCCGATAGGTGTCTCCGTCGAAGTCTTCGACAATCTCCAGTACGCCGCCACCCTGGCCTTTCCAGGGCTTGGCTGACGGATGCTTGCCGCCGAACTGGGCCACACCCAGCGCGTTCCCCAACTCGCTCTTCACC
>JBJKRM010000225.1:0-4435 GCA_046704685.1 Rhizomicrobium sp. | reverse complement strand
CCGTGCCGCGCATGCTGCTGCCGCTGCGCGCCAGGGCGCGTCGCTCGGCGGTCTTGGCGGCGCGGCCGCGCACCAGATACCAGGCGGCGATAGCGAGCGCGATCACGCCGAGCCACAGAAAGGCGGAATGGTAGTCCGTGCCGAACAGGCGCGGTAGCACCAGCGCGCCGGCCCCGGCACCGACATTACCCGTCCCGGCATAAAGCCCTTCGGCCGTGCCGATTTCGTGCGGCTCGAACCACTGGGCGACATGCTGGATACCAACCACGAAGGAGATTCCGGCGATCGCCACTATCACGCGCTCGGCAAACAGAAGGTTGTAGTCGGTGGTATATGCCGAGGCGATCGATACCAGTCCGCAGCCGAACAGAATGAAGGCAAAGGTGCGCGGCGCACCAAAACGGTCGGCGGCCCAGCCGGCAATAATGCGGCCGATCGGAGCCATCCAGATCGCGGAGCTGGCCAGAAGTCCCAGCGCCTTGATGCTCAAGTGGTAATGGGCGGCGATGCTGGGGCTGAAGGCGGCCGTCGAAAACCACATGAGAAAGCACCAGAAAAAGCCTACCGTCGCGATAAACAGCTGCTCCACTTTGTGTGTCGTCATGGCGATACCTCGTGCGTCATTGGGTTGGTTCGTGGTCGGGCCCGGAAGACCGACACGCAGGAGGCGGGATGGAACGCTGTCTTTGGGTAGGCGGGCGTCGTCATCACGGCTCACGCTGCCGGAAATTTCCGGTACGAACCGCCGTTGGCCCGCGAATGGATCGATCACTGAGGAAGGCATCCGTCGTTGTATGCCGTCCGGTCAGCCGCAATGGCTGACGATCATCTCCTGGCAATGTCCGTGCCAAAACACGCGAACGACCGCCATCACGCCAAACCTGGTTTTTCACGGCAGGCGCGCGGTTCGTCTTTGTTGCCCGCGCCCAAACATCGGGCGGCGGCGATCACGGAATATGCAGTCGGCGAACGATTGCCAGTTGACCGGAGCGCGATGCCGTTGCAGTTGTTTGCGGGACAGAGCAAATCCGGAACCGGTCGTTGAAAGTTTTGCTGGCAGACGAGATGGAAGAACGAGCCGCTGCGCTCGCGGATCATCTTGCCGCTGCCGGGGTCGGTCCGGTTGTACGGCTGGCATCCGGAGAACGTCTGCTCGACGCGGTGCGTCGGCATGCCCCCGATGTGGTAATCGTCGACATGGCGCGCGCCGATCGCGACAGTCTGGAGCCGATCAGAGAAGTTACGGCGAAGGATCCCAAGCCGATCGTCATGTTCGCAGACGGTGGCGACGCTTTCATGGAAGAAGCTATTGCGGCCGGTGTCAGCTCCTACAACGTCCGGGGCACCTCATTGCCCGATGTCAAGCCGATCGTGCGGGCGGCCGTAGCGATCTTCCGGCGATATCAAACGCTTGCGACCGAACTTAAAACCGCCGAATCCAGGCTTGATGATCAGGCCGCCGTCCAGAGGGCCAAGAAGCGGATCATGCGTGACCAGAATTTGTCGGAGCCACAGGCCCACCGCTGGCTGCAGCGCCGCGCCATGAATTCCGGCTTGCGTCTGCCGGATGTGGCGCGACGATACTTGGCAACCGATAAGCCCAGGGAGGAATCATGAGCGCAAAAAGCGACATCCAGCAGATCCGCATGGGTTTCCTACGCCTTACCGATTCCGCACCCGTCATCCTGGCGCAGGAAAAGGGATATTTCGCGGAGGAAGGCCTTGATGTGCGGCTCTCCGTCGAACCGTCCTGGGCGAACATCGCCGACAAACTCGCTTTCGGCCGGCTCGATGCCGCGGTGATCCTGCCGCCGCTGGCGCTGGCGATGGCCATCGGGTTGCGCGGAAAGCCGGTGGAGATCACGGTGCCCATGGGAATCAACCTGAACGGCAACACCATCACCTTCAGCCGGGAGATCGCCGATGCGCTCGGCGAGACTAGCGACGCACTGAAAGCAGGCCAACAGTTTGCCGCTTGGCTCAAAGACACCGGCCGCAAGCCGCGTTTGGCGGTGGTGCATGTCTTCTCGACCCACAATCTGCTTCTGCGCTATTGGCTGGCGGCATCGGGAATCGATGCGGATCGCGATGTGGAGATCGAGATCCTGCCGCCACCGGAAACCGCTGATGCCCTGCGAAAAGGCACCATAGAC
This sequence comes from Rhizomicrobium sp., assembly GCA_046704685.1. Lineage (GTDB taxonomy): Bacteria > Pseudomonadota > Alphaproteobacteria > Micropepsales > Micropepsaceae > Rhizomicrobium. The sequence continues at coordinate 2,282 of JBJKRM010000225.1, read as the reverse complement.
GGATTCTGCGCCGGTGCCCCCTGGGGTGCGGTGGCCGAGGCCAGCGGCGCGGGACAAACCGTCGTTGTTTCGTCGCAAATCTGGCGCGATCATCCGGAGAAGTGCCTGGCCGTACGCGACGACGCCGAACTGCCACACCCCGCGCTGGTAGCCGGCATATTGAAGGGTGCCGCTTATTGCAGCGATCCCGCCAATGCAGCCAAAGCGGCCTCGATCCTCGGCCGTGCCGAATATCTTGAGGTCGATCCTACACTCATCGCGGCGTCCCTGCCAAAGCGCGCGGCCGCTTGGTGCGATTGCCCGGTCTTCACGCCCGCCGTTGCCAGTTTTCCGTTCCGCCACCATGCCGTGTGGTTTCTAAAGCAGATGCAGCGCTGGAATTATGCGCCGGCTGATATGGACGCCGTCGCCGTCGCAGAACGCATCTATCGGCCAGCCGTCTTTCCCGACAGCGTCGTGTCCGAACGTAGCGAAGAAGTCTTTTTCGACCAGAGACGTTCCGGCTGACCTTGCCAAAACTATTGGCATTCACGCCGCATGCTGCAGCCGAACGAGGCAATGACCGCGCTAACATGCCTCGCTGATGCGACTTTTCGGCGGATTTTGTGTTGGCACGCGTCTTGCGAAGTTGTCCTCACCGGAACGCGGTTCCGGTGATGGCTCCCAACGGCGGGAAGCCCTCGGTCGGGACAATGTCCCACGTGATCGTTGACGCGCGTCAAGGGCGGCCGCGCCGAGGGTATTTTTCGTGCATCATCCGATTGTCGCGGCAGGGCGCAGGCCTGTGCTTAGCCGAAGCCCATTTTCTTCCCTCGACGCCACTAAGCTGCTGCTCGCAGCCGTGGCCATCACAGGTTTCACCACCGGCGGAGCCGGGGCCACCACAATCGGGCAAGCGATCATGGCGGGACACTCGATCATTGATCTGCGGGCCCGTTACGAAAATGTCGATGATGCCGGAAAGCCTGAGATCGGTCAGGCGACGACATTGCGCGCCCGGCTAGGATACGCGACCAGCTCCTGGAACGGCCTGCGCCTGGCCTTCGATTTCGATCAGGTGTGGACGCTCGGCGGCGCGCCCTACAACAGCACGCGCAACGGCAAAACCGCTTATGGCGTGATCGTCGATCCGAAGATGACCGCCCTGGATCGCCTGCAGCTGTCCTATGCCGCGCCGTTCAAGACTTCGATCACTGTCGGTCGCCAGCCAATTCTGATCGGTAATCAGCGGTTTGTCGGCACCGTGGGCTGGCGGCAGCACCGGCAGACTTTCGATTCCATTTCAGCGGTCAACAAGGCGGTGGTAGGGCTCACTCTCACCTATGCCTATCTCTATCGGATCAACCGTATATTCGGGCCGGACGAACCGATGCCGTCGACCACCACAGTGGCTGCCGCGGCACAGGCGAACTACTTCAAGAGCAACAGCCACATCCTGGATGGCGTCTATACCGGCGTCAAAGGACTACGGCTTGAAGGCTACACATTCCTGCTTGATCTCTCGGCACCCGGTTATGCCACAACAGCGGCACAGCGTACGGCAATTGCCAAGCTGTCCGCCGCAACAGTTGGCGGCCGCGTCGACTACAGCGCTCCGAAGATCGCCGGCGTGGCGGCCACCCTGACGGCCGAATATGCCCGCCAAACGAACTACGCCGACAATCCGCTGCATTACGGTCTCGACTACTGGCGCGTGGCGGCCAACTTGCACTGGTCCGGCGTTTCCGGTGGTGCGGGTTATGAGGTGATGGGCGGCAACGGCACGATCGGCTTTTCCACACCGCTGGCCACGCTGCATGCCTTCGACGGCTGGGCAGACCTATTCCTGGCGACGCCGGCCAACGGACTGACGGATGCCTATTTCAAGCTCGCCGATTCCATCCCCGCAGGCGTCGTCGGCATGAAAAAACTCACCGCCGCCATCGTCTACCATCGTTTCACCACCGATCACCTCAAGATCGGTATCGGCAGCGAGTGGGACGCGCAGGCCGTTCTGGCCGTCGATGGGCACACGTCATTCCTCATCCAGTACGCCGACTACCAGGGTTCCAATGTCGGCCTGGGAGGGTTCCCCGACAAGTCGGTGTTCTGGCTGCAGGCCGCCTATAAGCTCTGAGGTAGCAAAAGCATGTCGCTCGAGTGTGCACGCAAGAAGTTGGTGGTGATCGGCAACGGCATGGCTGGTATGCGCTGTGTCGAAGAACTGCTGAAACGGGACGCACTGCGCTATCGCATCACCGTGTTCGGCGCCGAGCCGCACGTCAACTACGACCGCATCATGC
>JBJKRM010000224.1:0-3290 GCA_046704685.1 Rhizomicrobium sp. | reverse complement strand
CATCGCGTTCTTGTAGCCGAACTCCTTCATCAAGGCGGGCTTGATCTCTTCGTTGTAGCGCTTCTTGAAGCGCGGCACGTAGTTTGGATCGCGTGCGGCTTCGCCGGCGGCAAGCTGCGTTCCCGCGGCGCCTTTCTCGGCGCCCTTGGCCTTCTTCTCGGGCTTGCCGGCGGGCTTGGCGCCCTTGTCGGCCTTGGCGGCCTTCTTACCTTTTTCAGACATCAATCACCTCACCGGACTTCTTGGCAAAACGCACGCGGCGTCCGTCGCCCAGCACCTTCCAGCCCACCTTGGTGGCTTCGCCCGACTTGGGATCGATGTGAGCCAGGTTCGACAGGTTGATCGGCAGATCCTTGTTGATGATGCCGCCCTGCTGGCGCTGCGTCTGCTTTTGGTGGCGCTTCATGGTGTTCACGCCGGAGACGATAGCCCGGTTCTCCTTCGGGAAAACCCTGAGCACCTCGCCCTTCTTGCCCTTGTCACGACCCGTGGTGACGATCACCCGGTCGCCTTTCTTGATCTTCGCAACCATCAGAGCACCTCCGGCGCCAGCGAAATGATCTTCATGTGGTTCTTGGCGCGGAGCTCGCGGGTCACCGGTCCAAAGATGCGGGTCCCGATCGGCTCGCCCTGCGGATTGACCAGCACCGCGGCGTTGCCGTCGAAGCGGATCAGGCTGCCGTCCGGGCGGCGCACGCCGTGCGCAGTGCGCACGACCACGGCCTTCAGAACCTCGCCCTTCTTGACGCGGCCACGCGGGATCGCCTCCTTGACGGTGACCACGATGGTGTCACCGACGTCGGCATAGCGGCGCTTGGAGCCACCGATCACCTTGATGCACATCACACGGCGCGCACCGGAGTTGTCGGCTACATCAAGCTCGGTCGTCATTTGTATCATTGCATTTACTCCCGATGCCCGCCTGCCCTACTTGCCGGTGACGACGCGTTCGACCACTTCCCAATTCTTCAGCTTGGAAAGCGGCCGGCATTCCTGGATGCGGACGATATCGCCGACCTTGTATTCGCCCTTCTCGTCGTGAGCATGATACTTCTTGGTGTGGCGCACGGTCTTGCCCATCACTGGATGGGTGAAACGGCGCTCCACGTCGACCACGACGGTCTTGTCGTTCTTGTCGCTGACCACGACGCCCTGCAGCACGCGCTTAGGCATGTTCAATCTCCTCAACCGGCCTTACGGCGCTGTTCTGCCAAAATCGTCTGAATCCTCGCGATGTCCCTGCGGACGGCGCGAATGCGGCTCGTCTTCTCAAGCTGGCCATTGGCCTTCTGGAAGCGCAGGTTGAACTGCTCCTTCTTCAGCTTGGTCATCTGGTCGGCAAGCTCATCCAGAGACTTGGTGCGGAACTCATCGGCCACCGACGACACTTTCGCCGTCTGCACCTTCTTGGCGGTCGCCTTCTTGGCCTTGGTTTTCTTCTCAGCCATCGCCGACCTCACAGACTACGAGCGACGAACTTCGTCGCGATGGAAAGCTTGGCAGCGCCCAGGCGCATGGCCTCCTTGGCGGTGGTCAGGTCGACGCCGTCGATCTCGAACAGGATGCGGCCCGGCTTGATCTTGGCGACCCAGTATTCCGGGGCACCCTTGCCCGAGCCCATGCGCACTTCGGCGGGCTTCTTGGACACCGGCACATCCGGGAAGACGCGAATCCAGACGCGGCCGGCGCGCTTCATCTCGCGCGTGATGGCACGGCGTGCCGCCTCGATCTCACGGGCGTTGATGCGTTCCGGCTCCATGGCCTTGAGGCCGTATTCGCCGAAATTGAGCTCGGTGCCGCGCTTGGCAATGCCGTGGATACGGCCCTTGTGCTGCTTGCGGTACTTGGTGCGTTGGGGTTGAAGCATGGCGGTGTTCTTTCCGTCCTATTCGCCAGCGGGCGTCGGAGCAGGCGCCTGGTTGCGCTGCTGCTGACCGCCACTGCGGCTCTGATCCGAAGACTCCGCATTGCGCTTTTCAACGGCAAACGGATCGTGCTCCATGATCTCGCCCTTGAAGATCCAGACCTTCACACCGCAGGTGCCGTAGGTCGTCTTCGCCGTGGCGATGCCGTAATCGATGTCGGCGCGCAGCGTGTGCAGAGGAACGCGGCCTTCGCGGTACCATTCCATGCGGGCGATTTCCGCGCCGCCCAGACGGCCGCCGCAATTGATGCGGATGCCTTGGGCGCCCAGGCGCATGGCCGACTGCACGGCCCGCTTCATCACCCGGCGGAAGGCCACGCGGCGCTCCAGCTGCTGGGCGATGTTCTCAGCCACCAGCTTGGCGTCGATCTCGGGCTTCCTGATCTCGACGATGTTGAGATGCACCTCGTCCTGCGTGAACTTCTGCACGTCGCTCTTCAGCTTCTCGATGTCGGCGCCCTTCTTGCCGATCACCACGCCGGGACGGGCCGAATGGATGGTGATGCGGCACTTCTTGTGCGGCCGTTCGATCACCACGCGGCTGACGCCGGCGGCCTTCAGCCGGTCCGTGAGATGCTCACGGATCTTGATGTCTTCCTGAAGGAGCTTGCCGTATTCCTTCTTGCCCGCGTACCACCGCGAATCCCATGTGCGGTTGATGCCGAGCCTGAGGCCGGTCGGATTAACCTTCTGACCCATTACGCATTCTCCTTCGCGCTTTCAGGCGCGGCTTTCTTGGACTTGGTCGCGGCAGGCTTCTTGGCTGCGGTCTTTTTGGCAGGAGCCTTCTTGGTAGCAGCCTTCTTGGACTTCTTCGCAGCCGGCGTCTTGGCCTTTTCCTTCTTCTCCTGAAACTCCTCGACCACGATGGTGATCTGGCTGAACGGCTTCAGGATGCCTGCGCCGCGGCCGCGGGCACGGGCGTGGAAGCGCTTCATCACCAAGTTCTTGCCGACGCTTGCCTGGCTGACCACCAAGCTATCGACATCGAGGTCGTGGTTGTTCTCGGCATTGGCGATGGCCGACTGCAGCACTTTCTTGACGGCCCCAGCGATGCGCTTGTCGGAGAAGGTCAGCTCGTTCAAAGCCGCCTCCGCTTTCTTGCCCCGGATCGCCTGCGCCACGAGATTCAGCTTGCGGGGCGAGACGCGGATCATGCGACCCACCGCCTTTGCTTGGGTGTCCGCTAGAACGCGGGCGCGAGATTCCTTACCCATCAGCCCCCCCTCTTCGCTTTCTTGTCGCCGCCACCGGAGTGGCCGTGGAACGTCCGCGTCGGCGAGAACTCACCGAGCTTGTGGCCGACCATGTCCTCGGTAACCAGCACGGGGATGTGCTTCTTGCCGTTGTAGACGCCGAAGGTGAG
>JBJKRM010000223.1:0-3223 GCA_046704685.1 Rhizomicrobium sp. | reverse complement strand
GAGCTGGTGCGTCCGTCAGCTCGGCCTCGATGTCGGCGCTGGTATCGGGACCGTCCTGGATGAGCAGGGTATACATGATGGGCACCACAAAGAACGTCAAGCACGTCGAGGTTAATAGACCGCCTACTACTGCTCGCGCCAACGGCACGTTAGCCTCGCTGCCGCGCTCCAAACCGACGGCCATCGGAATCAAATACAAAAACGTCGCCAAAAAAGTCATCAAAATCGGACGAAAGCGAAGTCCGGCCGCGGAGATGATGGATTCCCTGACGCTGTGCCCGGCCTTGCGCTGCTTGTTGGCGAACTCGACGAGAAGCACGCCGTTGTTGACGGCGATGCCGACCAGGAAGATGACGCCCATCTCCGACTGCACGTTGAGCGAGGTATGGGTGACGAAGAGCATGGTCAGCACGCCGATGAGTCCCAGCGGCACGGTGAACATGATAATGAACGGGCCGACCCACGAACGGAACAGCGCCACTTGCAGGAGATAAACCAGCACCGAAGCGCCGCCGAGACCCAGGGCGAGGTTTAGGAACGATTCATTCATGCGTTCGTACTCGCCGCGCATCGACCAGGCCATCCCCTCGGCCAGGGCGGTTTCGTCGCTCCCCTTGCCGGCCTCGGCCTCGTGCTTGCTGTTGGGATCGTCTTTGACGAGCTTGCTCGATGAGCCGGCGTATTCCCAGCGCAGCCCTGGCGAGGCCGGCAAGCCCTTCAAGCTGGTCTGCACTTCCTTGGCGACGTGGCCGATGTCGCGGCCTTCCAGGTTCATCTGGATGTTGAAGACGCGCTGCAAGCTATCGTGGTTGATCTCCACCGCTCCCGTGCTGCGCTTGAACTGCGCCAGGCTCGACAGCTTGACCGGGTATTTCTGATTGGGCCCCTTGGCCTCGACGTTCAGAAGATCATCCAGCGTCATGTTCGGGAATTCCGGATACTGCACCGCCACGAAATACTGGTTGCCGCTTTTGACGTCGATCCAGAAATTGCGGTCGATGGAGATGCTGGAGTTCATGGCCGCCACCGCTTGCTGAATCACCTCCGTCGGCGACAAACCGGCCGTCGCCGCCTTCTCGCGGTTGACGTTGATGAACAAATACGGCGCGTCCAGACGCTGCAAGACGCGGGCATCGACCACGCCGCGAATGCCGGAGACGCGGTTCTTGATCTGCGTGGCCAAAGCCAGGCCTTGCGCGCGCGAGCCGCCGGTCACCTGAATATCGATCGGCGACGAGGCGCCGTTGTTGAGGGCCGTGGACACCATGCCGCCGGTGTCGAAGCTGACGCGCAGATCGGCAAATAGCTTGCTGTCCTCGAAGCGGTGCCGCAGCATGGCGGCATATTCCTGGGCACTGCGGGTGCGTTTCTCGCTGAGCTGGACGCGGACGACGGCGTCCTGCTGTCCGGAGTTGGCGGTGTAAGCCGCCGACCAGTCGGGATCGAGGCCGATCTCGCTGACGATCATCTCGCGCTCGTGGACGGGGATGACCTGCTTGACGAACTCCTCGAACTCGGCGACGCGCCGCGTGGTGGCGTCCAGGCGCATGTTGGAAGGGCAGCGCAGGTAGATGGTGATTTGTCCGGCGTCCACTTGCGGGAAGAACTCGCGGCCGATGAACGGCGTCAGTCCCAGCGAGCTGAGAAAGAGCAGCAGCACGCATCCCAGGACCAGGAAGCGATGGCGGAGTGCGCGGGTCAGCAGGTTCTGATAGACCTGGGTGGCGCCGTCGAGGAGCTTCTCGATGCGGTGATGCACCCGGCCGAAGAAGGTCTCCGGCATGTGCTCGCCGTGGCCGTGGCCGCCGTGCCCGTTGTGAGCCGCCGCGCTGCCGTCCCTGGTCGCAGTGGCGTGCCGGCGGTGGTCATCGGGCAGGAACTTGGCGCACATCATGGGCACGAAGGTCCGCGACAGCAAGAACGAGCTGAACATCGCGAAGGCGACGGCCAGCGCCAGCGGACGGAACAAAAAGCCGCCCATGCCCGGCTGCAACGCCACCGGCGCCAGTACAATGTTGGTCGTGAACGTCGCCACCAGCACGGGAATCATCACTTCGGCGCAGCCGTCGAGGGCGGCCCGTACCCGCGACTTGCCCAGGCTGTAATTGCGGTGATTGTTCTCCAGCTCGACGATGGCGTCGTCGACCAGCGGCCCGATGGCCAACGCCAAGCCGCCCAGCGTCATGGCGTTGATGGTGTTGCCGGTGATGTACAGGCCGATGATGGCGCCCAGGAGGGCCAGCGGGATGGAAATGCTGGCAATCAGCGTCATGCGCCAGTTGCCCAGGAAGATCAGGATCATGATCGACACCAGGACGGCGCCGACAATGCCTTCCTGAATCAAGCTGTGAATGGCCTGACGCACGAAAATCGTCTGGTCCATCACGAAGTTCAGCTTGGTGCCGGGCGGACAAATTTCCTCAATCCGGTGGAGGGCCTTTTGCACGCCGTCGGCGACGTCAAGCGAGCTGGCGCCCTGCTGTCGGTAGACGGGGACATAGACCTGGTTGTGCCCTTCCCAGTGCGAGGACTCGCTGGCAATGCGGACGCGCGAGGTTTGAATCGTCGCCGAATCGCGAATATCGCCGATGTCGCGCAAGAAGACATTGTTGCCCGGCTCCATGCGGATGGGCAGGTCCATCAGCTCTTTGATCTTGTCGGCCATCATGTTGGAGTCGAGCAGCAGCTGGTTGTCGCCGAAGTAAGCGATGCCAGGCGTCACCATCTGGTTGCCCTTGCGAATGGCCACGACCACCTCCGTGGCGGAAAGGTGTCGCGCCTCCATCGCCGCGGGTTTGAGGTAAATGAGGATGGTGCGGTCCTTGCCGCCGACGGCGACGGGAGCGACGCAGCCCGCCACGGAGCCGAGCGCGTTGCGTACCCAGATGCGGCCAATGTCCTTGACGTCGGCTTCGTTCATGCCGGGATTGCTCACGGTGAGGACGCCCAGCGGCATGGTGGCCGTGGGATCGAACGGCAGCACGACGGGCGGCAAGGTGTTGGGCGGCATGGTCGGCAGGGTTCCCAGCGCCAGCTGTCCGGTCATGGTCAAGGCGCCGTTGGGATCGATGTCGTCGCGGAAATAGATGCGCACGATACTGACGCCAGGGACCGATTTCGAGACCACCTGCATGGCGCCGGGCGATTGATTGCACCAGCGTTCTATGCGGTTGGTGATGGTTTTTTCGATGGAGGAGGCCGGCATGCCCTGGTAGTAGGTGAT
>JBJKRM010000222.1:0-4847 GCA_046704685.1 Rhizomicrobium sp. | reverse complement strand
ACCACTGGCCGGTATTTCATCTTGCCGCGCAGGCGCGCGATCGCGGTTGCCAGGATACGGCGGTGGTCGAACATCATCTGGTCGCCGAGTGGCAGCACTTGTGAGGCCGGGACACGGCCATCCCGTGCGCTTTCCGCCACCAGCCCGGCTTCGTACAGCAGCTCGTACCGTTCCAGCACTTTCTCTTCGTCCCAGCCGATATCTTCGGCGCCGAAGCACAGTCTGGCGCGGTCGCGCCGCAGGTTGGCAGCGGCCCTGTCCGGTCCGGTGGTCACGAAGCGGTCAAGCGCCGGACGGATCACTTCGTCGATGATCGCCGGTTTTTCGTCCCGCCAATCCTCCCAGGGGAAATGGCGGTACCAGTTGCGCCACAGCGTGCCGGGCGCTTTGCTTTCGCCGCATTGGCGCGTCAGTGCCAGATAACCGACCGACACCACGCGGGCGTTTTCGCCCGGCTTCAAGGTGTGCCGGCCGCGGTCGCCGAACGTGTAAAGTTGCTCAACGTAACCGAGATCGAGGTAGGTCTGTTCGCCCACCCAGGTGCGCAGTCCACCTTCCAGCGTGCGGTGTTCGATGGGATCGAAGGGACCAAAGGGTAGGGCGTCGTCCCCGGCGCTGGAGTGCACGACCAGCACGCTGGGGCTGTCCTCGGCAACGGAGACGATTGCGGCCGACAGGCCGATCTCGACTACATGTTTGCCGTTATTTTTCATAGGCCGAACGCGGCGAGGGGGAGCTCCACCACCGTGCCCTCTTCCACCATCTCTCCGGGACCGATCTCTTCCACCGCCTGGATCATGTTGCCTTGCCGCTGCAGGAAATCATCGGCCAGCTCGACCAGCAGGCGGTTGGGGCTGGCGTGGGGTGCGCGCGCCCGGATCTCGCGCGCGATACGGAACTCGGCGCCTTTCCAGGCCCGGTCGCAGAGAATGGAGAATGCCGTTGCCATCGAGCGGCTGACCCCCGCCCAGCAATGCACCAGCAGCGGCCGCTTGGTATCCCAGCTACGGGCGAATTCGATGATGCTGGAGATGTGATCCTCGCAAGGGGGGCAGCCGCCCAGCGACGGATCGCAGATGTCGTTGACGCCGATGCGCAGGTGCCGCTCGGCCGGGAACCCGCTGGGCGTTTCGATCATGAACTCCGGCGAAAGCAAGGTGATGAGGTGCGACGGCTGGTAGGTGCGCAGCGTCTGCGGCAGGGTGGAAAGCGGGGTGACGAGAATCAGCGGCATGGTGTCTTTCGATAGCCCGTCATTATGACACGAGAAAGCGTGTACGACGCGGCGGATTTTCCGGCTTAGGCTGTCAGCCGCCGGAAGCGCTCCAGAAATAGGGCCTGGGCTTCTGCGGTCGGCAGCGGCACCAGGCGTGGCGTCCGCATGGAGGCCGGTGGGGCACCGAAGAACTTACGGGCCTCCCGCGGCTCGAACCCGGCAAGCTGGGTGGCTTCGTGGTAGGCCGAGATCATGTCGGCCTTCTTGAACAGATTTGCGAGAGCCGTAGGCGGCTTTGGCGGCAGGCTGAAACGGATATGAATTGCCGCCAGAAGTTTCAGCTCCAAGCTCTTGTAATTAATGCCGACTGCCGCTTTGAATGGACTTATGAGGTCACCGACAACATACTCGGGAGCATCATGCAGCAAGGCCATCAGTCGGGCATCCCGGGTCAGGCCGCTGGGGTTCAACTCGGCCGAGAGCCGCTCCACCAGGACGCAGTGCTGGGCCACGGAGAAGGCGTGGGCGCCCTTGGTTTGACCGTTCCAGCGGGCAACCCGCGCCAGTCCATGGGCGATGTCCTCGATTTCGACATCGAGCGGGGACGGGTCGAGAAGGTCCAGCCGGCGCCCGCTCAGCATCCGCTGCCAAGCCCGCGCCGGGGTTCTGCGGGCGCCGGTCATAAGGCCAGTTTCACAGCCACCAATGCGAGTACAGCCGCCATGGTACGCCTCAGATAGAGTTCCGGGACCCGGGGGGCCAGGATGCTGCCGATGAGGATGCCCGGTATGGAGCCCAAAAGCAGGGTGGCCAGCAGGGTGAAGTTGATGTTTCCCAGTATCCAATGACCAGCCCCGGCGACAAGGGTCAGTGGCACCGCATGGGCGATGTCCGAGCCGACCAAGCGTACCGCAGGCAGCTCAGGATAGAGCACGATCAGGGCCGTCACACCCAAGGCGCCAGCGCCGACCGAGGTACAAGAGACCAGGGCACCGAGAATGGCGCCGGTCAGGATCGTGTAGCGGATGGTCTGCCGCTCGCTCAATTTGCCGACCTTCTTGGTGTAATAGGCGAGCAGCTGCTTGCGGAAGGTCAATGCCAGGGCCGTGATCATCAAGGTGACCGCCAGCACATCTGAAACCAGAGCGTTGGTCTGGCTGCTTTCGATACCCAGGGAATTGAGAATTACCAAGGTGATGATTGCGGTTGGAACGCTGCCGAGCGCCAAACGCAGGACCACACGCCAGTCGACCGTCGCGTGCGCACCGTGGACGGCTGTGCCCACCGTCTTGGTGGCTGCGGCGTAAAGAAGGTCGGTTCCCACCGCAGCGACCGGCGGGATACCGAAAACCAAGATCAGGATCGGGGTCATCAGCGAACCGCCGCCGACCCCCGTTAATCCAACCGCCGCGCCCACGATTAGTCCGGACACGACGTATCCCCACTCGATAAGTGCTAGAAAATGCACGCTCCGTCCCGCGTGTTGTGTGTGTCTGGGTTACGGCCCCCGGGTGGATGCTCCGAGGAGATGGGACTATCACATAGCCGCGCAGCCGCGCGCAACGCGTGAGAAGCGGGCTTTACGTCAGCTTCCTGAGGATGACGCTGCCGGCGGAGTAGCCGGCCCCGAAGGTGCAGAGAAGGGCATAGTCGCCCCCCTTGAGGTCGGCGCTGCGCTTGTTGAAGGCGATCATCGCGCCGGCCGAACTGGTATTGGCATACTGATCCAGCACGGTGGGAGCCTCGTCGTCTGTCGCGGCACGGCTAAGGACCTTATGGGCAATCAGCTGGTTCATATTGCTGTTGGCCTGATGCAGCCACATGCGCTTCAGCTCGGCGGGAGAGAGGCCATTCTCCGCCAGATGTTCTTGGACAAAGCCCGAGACCAGCGGCACGACCTCCTTGAACACCTTGCGGCCGTTCTGCGTGAACAGCTTGTCGGGTGCGCCAATCCCTTCGGGCGCACAGCGGTTCAAGAATCCGAAATTGTTGCGAATGTTGTTGGAGAACTGCGACTTCAGTTTGGACGAAATGATCTCGAAGGCGTTGGCGCCGCGGTTGTTTTCCTTGCGCTCGACAATGAATGCGGTCGCCGCGTCCCCGAAAATGAAATGACTGTCGCGGTCGCGGAAATTGGCATGTCCGGAGAGCACCTCGGGATTGCAGATCAGGACCGCTCTGGCGCCGCCGGTCTCGATGAGCCCGCTGGCAACATGGATGGCATAGGTGGCCGACGAACAGCCTACGTTCATGTCGAAGGCAAGGCCGGTGATGCCGAGCGCACCTTGGATCTCGATGGCAAGCGCCGGATAGGCGCGGGGCAGGTTGGCACAGGACACGATCACGGCATCGATGTCGCTCGCCTTGCGCTCGGCGCTGGCGAGGGCGTCACGGGAGGCCGCGACGGCCATTTCGGCCATCACCGACAGTTCGTTGTCTGGCCGCTCGGGGATGCGCGGGCACATGATGTCCGGATCGAGGATTCCGGCCTTGTCCAGGACAAAGCGGTTCTTGATGCCGGACGCCTTGACGATGAATTCCGACGAAGACTCCTGCAACGGGGCCATTGCGCCGCTTTTTATGGCATCTGTGTTTTCTGTGTTGAAGCGCGCCACGAACTGGTTGAAGGAGGCAACGAGTTCGTCATTGCTGATGGAATGAGCCGGTGTGAACACCCCCGACCCTGACAACACCAAACCGGCCAATGTCCTACCCTTCCCAAACTTATGGTGGCAAACTGACTGACCAAAGGCTTCAAGGCAAGCACTCGCCCGCATCATGAAAAGTGTGCGCCGGGCTTGCCAGAGATGGATTGCCGCATTGTCCACGGCTTCCCGTGCCGGCCACTCTGGCTGGGATGAGCCTGTAAGGCGCAAAAATGCCGCATCCCGACTTGCGGTCGTGAGCTTGACGCTCGCGTCGCCGCACGCAACGCGCTAAACGGGCTGTATGGCAACCGAAGCTGCACTGGTCCTGTTCTCCGGCGGACAGGATTCCACAACTTGTCTGGCCTGGGCTCTCGCGCGGTTTGCCCGGGTGGAGACCGTCGGGTTCGAATACGGCCAGCGGCACAGTGTGGAGATGCAGGCGCGGTTGCGCGTTCTGGCGGCGATCCGCAGTGGCTTTCTGGATTGGGCCGGGCATCTCGGAGAGGACCATGTGTTGTCGCTGGATGTCCTCAAGCAGATTGGCGGCAGCGCCCTGACCGATGCGACGGCCATTGAGATGGGGCGCGGCGGACTGCCGACCACCTTCGTCCCCGGTCGCAACGTGATGTTTCTCACCGCGGCCGCGGCCCTCGGCTATCGCCGGGGCATTGCCGATCTAGTAGGTGGCATGTGCGAAACCGATTTCTCCGGCTACCCCGACTGTCGCGAGAAGACGGTCACCGCGGTTGCCGAGGCATTGACGCTCGCCCTCGACCGCCGGGTCACGGTGCATACGCCGCTGATGGCGATCGATAAGGCGGCGACCTGGAAGCTCGCGGAGGATCTCGGGGGTAAGGCGCTTGTTGACCTCATTCGTGAGGAGACTGTCACCTGCTATGAAGGTGATCGCGTGCACCGGCACGATTGGGGCTATGGTTGTGGTGTATGCCCGGCCTGCGATCTGCGCGCCAAGGGCTATGCGA
>JBJKRM010000221.1:0-3839 GCA_046704685.1 Rhizomicrobium sp. | reverse complement strand
GATCGCCGGTGACCACCATGCGGGATTCTTCGCCCAGGCGTGTCAGAAACATCTTCATTTGCGGGCTGGTGCAGTTTTGCGCCTCGTCGAGGATGACGAAGGCGCGCGACAAGGTGCGGCCACGCATGAAGGCCAGCGGCGCCACCTCGATGACACCCTGCTCCATCAGTCTCAGGCAAGGCTCGCCGATGACGTCGAACAACGCGTCGTAGAGCGGGCGCAGATAGGGATCGATCTTTTCCTTGAGATCGCCGGGCAGGAAACCGAGCCGCTCGCCTGCTTCTAAGGCGGGGCGCGACAGGATCAGCCGCTCGACGCGCCGTTCATGCAACAGATGGGCGCCGAAGGCGGCGGCCAGATAGGTCTTGCCGGTGCCGGCGGGACCGACGCCGAACACCAAGGGATGGGTACGCATCAGATCGAGGTAAGCGGCCTGTGCCGGCGATCGCGCCCGCGTGGTACGCCCCGTCCAGGTGCGCACTGCCGGGGATCCGGTGCCCGCCGCCACATCGGAGCCGCTCTCGCCGGCGAAACGGATCTCGGAATCGAGCTCGGCGGCGCCAACCGTCTCGCCGGCTTCGAGCCGGGCGTATAGCGCGCGCAGCACATTGGCGGCGTGCTCCTTGGATGTGCCTTCCACCGACACCAGATTGCCGCGTTGGGCGACGCGCACGCCGAGCTTCTGCTCCAGGCGCACGAAGAACTTCTGGTGCGGCCCGGACAGTCCAGCCAGCAGCGCGTTGTCGGGGAATTCCAGTGTCAGTGCCGCGGAGCGTTTCTTGGTGCTCAATTCAGCGCCTCTTCAAGAGCCTGGGATGCCAGCGTGCCTTTCAGGCTGTTGGACAGGACGGCCTCGATACGCACATCGGCGATGCGGCCGATAAGGCGCTCGGCGCCGTCCGCATGCACCGGCTGCAGATAGGGCGAGCGGCCGACCGCCTGGCCCGGTTTGCGGCCTTTGGATTCGAACAGCACCGGCATCACTTGACCGGCGCAGGATTGGTTGAAAGCGCTTTGCTGGGCTGAGAGCAGCGCCTGCAGTTGCTGCAGGCGGGCATCCTTCACATCGTCCGGCACTTGGCGGCCCACCGCCGCGGGCGTGCCAGGACGGGGGCTGTATTTGAATGAGAAGGCCTGGGCGTAACCGACGTCGCGCACCAGATTCAGCGTCGCCTGGAAATCGGCATCGGTTTCGCCGGGGAAGCCGACGATGAAATCCGACGACAGCGCAATGTCGGGGCGGGCGCCGCGGATGCGATCGATCAGTTGCCGATAGAAATCTGCCGTATGCTGACGATTCATCGCTTCCAGGATGCGGTCCGATCCGGCCTGCACCGGCAGGTGCAGATAGGGCATCAGCATCGGCAGGTCGCGGTGAACCGCGATCAGATCGTCGCTCATATCGCGCGGATGGGAGGTGACATAGCGCAGGCGCTGCAACCCCTCGACGCCAGCCAGCGCGGTGATGAGACGGGCGAGCGACCAGGTTTCGCCGTCAGGCCCGCTGCCGCAATAAGCATTGACGTTCTGGCCGAGCAGCGTGACCTCGCGTGCGCCCTGCGCCGCCAGCGTCTCGGCTTCGCGCAGTACCTGGGTCACCGGCCGCGAGAACTCGCCGCCGCGGGTGTAAGGCACCACGCAAAAGGTGCAGAACTTGTCGCAACCTTCCTGCACGGTGAGGAACGCGGTGGACGACTGGGCGCTGGGCGCCGGCAGGGAATCGAATTTGTCCTCTGCCGGAAAATCGGTTTCGAGGATATGGCCGGCGCCACGGCTGATGCGGGCAATCATTTCCGGCAGACGTTGGTAGGATTGCGGCCCGACCACGATGTCGACAGCCGGCTGGCGTCCCATGATCTCTTCGCCTTCGGCCTGGGCGACGCAACCGGCCACCGCAACGATCATGCGGCCGCCGTCCTTGGCCTTGGCCTCTTTCAACCGCCGGATCTTGCCAAGCTCGGAATAGACCTTCTCCGCCGCCTTCTCGCGGATGTGACAAGTGTTCAGGATCACCATGTCGGCATCATCGGCCGTGTCGGTGGCGGCAAAGCCGAGCGGCGTCAACAAATCCGCCATCCGGGCGGAGTCGTAGACGTTCATCTGGCAGCCATAGGTCTTGATAAAAAGCCGTTTCATAGGCGCTGGTTATCCGCGATCGACCCCGGCAATACAAGAAATCGGTCAGGCGGCGTTCTGGACTGGCGGTTTTCTGCCTTCCGTGCCGGCTTCCGGGATGCCCCAGTCTCCACTCAGGGCCCGCATCTGACCGTGCCGCACCGCGGCTTCCGCCATCGCGGCGATCTGCTTGCGGCCGCATCCGGGACCAGCCGAAATCGGCTCGTGGAACTGCACGATGACGTCCAGTGGTCCGGCCTTCAGCGCCTCCCAAAGATGCGGCAGCAGATCCATGTCGCCATACCAGGCGAATAAGGGTCTGTTCTCCCGCCCCAGGGGAATGCCGTGGCAAGCAACGTAAGAGATCGAGACCGGCTGGACGAGCGCATAGCGCACGTGGCCGTCGGCTTCCACACCGACCTCGGATTCCACCGCCCCCATCAGGGCGCTCTTGAACTGCACCACGCGATTGCCGTCGGTGGAGGTGCCTTCGGGGAACAGCACCAAGGCATCACCGGCGCGCAAGCGGTCCCGCACCATGTCGCGCGCCGCCGCCACTTGGCTGCGCTTTGTGCGTTCAACGAAAATCGAACGTTGCAGCTTGGACATCAGTCCGAACAAGGGCCAGCCCGACACCTCGCTCTTGGCGATGAAGGACACGTAACTGGTGGCCGACATGATGAGGATATCGAAATAGCCGCTGTGGTTGGCCACCATCAACACGCCGCGATCGGTAGCCGGTTTGCCGATCGTCGTGAGACGGATGCCGAACATCCGGCAGAGAAAGCGGTGATAGCCGTGCGGATAGGTCTTCTGGAGCCTCCAGCCGAAGCGGATAGCCAAATACTGGATAGGTACGGCAAAGAGCGTCAGGCCAATGAACGCGACGGCCAGGAGAAACGCTCGCAGCTTCGGCATGCTCAACGCGACTTTTTCGGCACGCCGTAGAGTTCGAGACGGTGATCAACCAGTTCGAAACCCAGCTCCTCGGCGATACGGCGCTGCAGGCGCTCGATTTCCTCGTTGCGAAACTCGATGACACTGCCCGATTGTACGTCGATCAGATGGTCGTGATGCGACTCAGGCGCTTCCTCATAACGGGAGCGTCCGTCGCGGAAGTCATGCCGCTCGAGAATGCCTGCATCCTCGAACAGTTTCACGGTCCGATAAACGGTCGCAATTGAGATGTGCGGGTCCAGTGCCGAAGCGCGTCGATAAAGCTCTTCCGCGTCGGGATGGTCGGCGGCATCCGAAAGGACCCGTGCAATCACCCGGCGCTGCTCCGTCATCCGCAGTCCCTTATCAACGCAGAGTTTTTCGATCCGCGTCATGGTTTACCCCTGCTCCATTGGTAGTGCGACTCTAACCGAGTTGCATCGGATTGCACACCCGGAAAAGTGGAATTTCTGCGCAGAGAACGAGGGCATCCTCGCTTCGCCCCTGCGCGTCCACGTAGTACCCCGCCCGCCGTCCCACCTGGGCGAAGCCGAGCCGCTTATACAATGCTATCGCTGGGGAATTTGTCCGATTCACCTCCAGAAACATCCTAGCGGCACCGAGGCTTACGGCATGGTCGGCTGCATCCTGGACGAGCAGGCAGGCCGTGCCGCGTCGTCGCGCCGCAGGCGTCACACCCACGGTCAGAAGCTCGGATTCGTCGCCAGCGACCCGGACCATGACGAATCCGGTCTGGTCGTCGGAGACGCCGCCGAAGGTGCCGGGTG
>JBJKRM010000220.1:0-11110 GCA_046704685.1 Rhizomicrobium sp. | reverse complement strand
GGGCGCGATCTCGGAACAGATCACGCCGAAGAAGTCGAAAACGATCGCCTGCATGGATTTCCTAGTTTGTATGTGGGCCGTTCTTACCAGAGGTGCGGCACAAAGCGATATGGCACCTTCGCCATATAGTCGCAGTACCCGCCGAGTTCGCCCTTCAGGAAGTTTTCCTCCGCTCTGGCGCGCAGCAGAGTCACGAGGGCGAGCACGGGCAGGCCCGCCAGCCCCCGCCACGACCCCAGCGCAAAGGGGATGGCGGTGTAGGTGAGGAGTGCGGCGCTGTAGAGCGGATGACGCACAAGGCCGTAAGGCCCGGTGTCGATCACGCGGTGACGGCGCTCGGTTTGCACCTTCACCACCACGGTGGCGAAGGTGTTTTCCCGGAACACAGGGATGCATGCCATGAACGCCGCGAAGATGATGACGCCGCCGGCGCTATTCAGCCACAGCGGCATCTGGGAGGTGCCGTGCCGGCGCACGTCCACGGCCATCAAGGCAAGCCAGACGAAGAAGGAGAGGTGCAGCAGCGGCATCAGGAGGCGATCCGGCTTGCCCTTCTTTTGGCCGCGTGTGGCCATGCGATCTTGCAGCAGTGCGGGATCTTTCGCCGCCAGCCACAGGCTCATGGCAAGTCCGCCGCCCTGCATGGCGGCCAGGAAAATCCAGGCGCCGGGCCAGTTGGCCGTTCCGGCGCATAGCGCCAGCATCGCGCCCACCGCGATTCCGAACAGCAATGTCTGCAGGACGAGCTTGGAAACCATGCCGGTTGGCTACCTGACCGTTGCGTCAAGTTTGTGGCCGTTGCGTCTGGCCAGACCCGTTTCTTGTGCTAAGAGGGGGCATGCGCATTCTTTTCATAGGAGACATCATCGGGCGGCCCGGCCGTGACGTGGTTGCGAGGGAGCTGCCCAGGCTGCGCGAGTCGCTCAAACCCGATTTCATCATCGCCAACGGCGAGAATGCGGCCGGCGGCTTCGGCATCACCCGCGCCATCGCCGCCGACCTGTTCGCCAGCGGCATCGACTGCATCACCACCGGCAATCACTGGGCCGATCAGAAGGAAATCCTCTCCTTCATCGACGACGAGGACCGCATCCTGCGGCCGCGCAATTATCCCGCCGGCGTTCCCGGCAAGGGGGCCGGTCTCTATCAGGCGCGCAGCGGTCATCATGTCCTGGTGATGAATCTGATGGGCCGCGTCTTCATGGATGCGCTCGACGATCCCTTCGCTGCGGAGGAGGCCGAGCTCTCCGCCTGTCCCTTGGGCGAGGGGGCCGATGCGGTGGTGGTCGACATGCATGCGGAAGCCACCAGCGAGAAGATGGCGATGGGCCATTTCTGTGACGGCCGCGCCAGCCTGGTGATCGGCACACACTCGCATGTGCCCACCGCCGATGCGCAGGTGCTGCCCGGCGGCACGGCTTATCTCACCGACGCCGGCGGCTGTTGCGATTTCGATTCCGTGATCGGCATGGAGAAGTATGAGCCGGTGCAGCGCTTCACGCGGAAGATGCATGGCGGCCGCTTCACGCCGGCGATGGGGCCGGCCACGCTGTGCGGTGCCTTTGTCGAGACCAACGACAAGGGACTGGCCACGCGCATCGAGATGATCCGCGTCGGCGGCCGCCTGCAGCAAGCACTGCCGGAAGGTTAAGCGACAAAAAACTGTCATCCCGGACGCGCCCGCGACAATGCTGCCGCTTGGCACTTGGGCGCGTTCCGGACCCACTCCGACACTCACGTGATTTCCCGGTGGGTCCCGGGTCTACGCGCTCATCGCTTCGCTCCGTTGCGCGCCCGGGATGACACGGTTGGCTGAGCCTTCGCGTGTAATGACGTCTTCACACGCGGTGGCTCCTGGGTTCCCTTCCCCTCGCACATCTTCGCCGCGCTCGCCGTGCTTCCGCCTTCGCTGAAGCTACGGCGGACCAAGTGCCACACGAGACTCGGCGAAGCCTTGGCGTAGCCGGGCGGCCGGGAATGACGATCTGTTTTCAGGAATGACAGCTTGAATTGATGTCATGCACTGACAATATCCTCGTGCACGCACACGAGGAGATCGACGATGGAATACCGCCAATTGGGCCGCTCCGGATTCAAGGTTCCCGTCTTGAGTTTGGGAACCGGCACCTTCGCCGGACGCGGTGAGTTCTTCGGCGCCTGGGGTGCCACCGACGTCAAGGACGCCACGCGCCTGATCGACATCTGCCTGGAGGCCGGGCTTTCCATGTTCGACACCGCCGACGGCTATTCGGCGGGCGGCGCCGAGGAAGTGCTCGGTGCGGCGGTCAAGGGCCGCCGCGATCAGGTTCTGATCTCGACCAAGGCGGGATTTCCCACCGGCGCCGGCGACAACGACGTCGGTTCCTCGCGCATCCATCTGAGCCGCGCGGTGGATGCTTCGCTCAAGCGTCTCGGTACCGATTACATCGATCTCTTCCAGATCCACATCTTCGACGCCATGACGCCGCCGGAAGAGACCCTCGGCGTGCTTGACGATCTCATCCGCGCCGGAAAAATCCGCTACATCGGCTGCTCCAACTTCTCCGGCTGGCACCTGATGAAGGCGCTCGCTGTCGCCGAGAGATGCGGCCTGCCGCGCTATGTGGCGAACCAGACCTACTACTCGCTGATCGGCCGCGATTATGAATGGGAGCTGATGCCGCTTGGACTCGATCAGGGTGTCGGCGCCGTCGTATGGAGTCCGCTCGGCTGGGGCCGTCTCACCGGCAAGATCCGCCGCGGCAAGCCGCTGCCGGAGGTCAGCCGGCTGCACAAGACCGCCGAGTCTGGTCCGCCCGTCTCCGACGAGTATGTCTTCAACGTCGTCGATGCGCTCGATGCGGTGGCCGAGGAAACCGGCAAGACCGTCCCGCAGGTTGCGCTCAACTGGCTCTTGCAGCGCCCCACCGTCTCCACCGTGATCATCGGCGCCCGCAACGAACAGCAGCTGCGCGACAATCTCGGTGCCGTCGGCTGGAACCTGACCAAGGATCAGGTGGCCAAGCTCGATGCCGCCAGCGCCATCACGCCGGTCTATCCCTATTGGCATCAACGCCTGTTCGGCCTGCGCAATCCGCCGCCGGTGTAGCCCGGCAAGCTTGTCATCCCGGACGCGCCCGCGATGGTGCTGCCGTTTGGCAGGTGGGGGCGTTCCGGGGCCCATTCCAAAATCTGTGCGATGTCCCAGTGGGTCCCGGGCCTCACAGCGTTCGCTTCGCTCCGTTGCGCGCCTGGGATGACAGCTGTGTGTGATCGGCGCTAAACAGCGTCTGTCGTCACAAGGATCGCATCATGGAATACCGCCAGCTCGGCCGTTCGGGCCTCAAGGTCCCGGCACTCACGCTCGGCACCGGCACTTTCGGCGGCGTCGGCGGCTTCAAGTCGTGGGGCGAGACCGGCCCGGAGGAGGCCCGCCGCCTTGTCGACATCTGCCTTGAGGCCGGCATCACCATGTTTGACAGCGCCGACATTTATTCGCGCGGCGCTTCCGAAGAGGTGTTGGGCGCGGCGGTGAAGGGCCGGCGCGACCAGGTGCTGGTCTCGACCAAGGCGACCTTCCCCACCGGGCGCGGCGCCAATGATTGCGGTTCCTCGCGTCACTACCTGATCCGCGCGGTGGACGCCTCGCTCAAGCGCCTCGGCACCGATTACATCGACCTGTTTCAGCTGCACGGCTATGACGCCGTGACACCACAGGAAGAGGTTCTCTCCACCCTCGACGGCATGGTCCGTGCCGGCAAGCTGCGCTACATCGGCGTTTCCAATTTCTCCGGTTGGCATCTGATGGAAGCGCTGGCGACGGCCGATCGCCATGGCTGGACGCGCTACGTCGCCCACCAAGCGTACTACTCGCTGATCGGCCGCGATTACGAGAACGAGCTGATGCCGCTGGCCTTGAAGCAGGGCGTCGGCGCCGTGGTGTGGAGCCCGCTGGGCTGGGGCCGTCTCACCGGCAAGATCCGTCGCGGCACGCCGCTGCCCGAGTTGAGCCGCCGCAACGATTCCAAGCAGAATGACATCGGTCCGCCGGTCGATGACGAATACTTCTTCCGCGTCATGGACGCGCTCGACGCCGTTGCCGCGGAAACCGGCAAGTCGGTGCCGCAGATCGCGCTCAACTGGGTGCTGCAGCGCCCCTCCGTTGCCACCGTGATCATCGGCGCCCGCAACGAGCAGCAGTTGCGCGACAATCTCGGTGCCGTCGGCTGGTCCTTGACGCCGGAGCAGAGGGCGAAGCTGGACGAAGCCAGCAAAGTCACACCGCCCTATCCCTACTGGCACCAGCACCAGTTCGCCCGCAATCCGCCGCCGGTGTGAGGCGCCGATTGCGGAATCTGCATGACTGTCATCGCCCGCAAATGCGGGCAATCCAGGTGACATCGGCACGGTGCGTCGAATGTGCGCGCGGCTTCAACTGGATGGCCCGCAGTTGTGGGCCATGACACTTTTTGGATCACACGCGCGCCAAAAAGAAAGGCGCGAAGAAACCTTCGCGCCAAGTCGGGGAGAGAACGGTCGAGAAACTCAGGCGGCCACGGCAGCGGCCAGGCTCGGCGCGGCGTCCTCGCCATCCAGCACGGCGGCCACGGCATGCACCACCGCGGCGATGCGCACGGCGGCCTGCACCTGCTCGGCGGTCATGCCGGCATTGCGCAGCACCTTTTCATGGCTGTCGATGCAGGCGCCGCAGCCGTTGATGGCGGAAACCGCCAGGCACCACAGCTCGAAATCGGCCTTGTCGACGCCCGGCCGGCCGATCACGTTCATGCGCAGCTTGGCCGGCAGCGTCTTGTAGTCGGGGGCGCTGGCGAGGTGGGTGAAGCGGTAATAGACGTTGTTCATGCCCATGATCGCCGCGGCGGCGCGTGCCGCGTTGAGCGCTTCGGGCGACAGCTTCGGCGCGAACTCGGCGACCAGCGCCTTGGTGGTGGCGGCGTGGCGCGAGGCCAGGGCGCAGGCGATGAAGGTGCCGGCGCGCTGCTGCGCGTTGAGTGAGGGCTCGGCCGCCAGACTGGAGAGGTTGAGCTTCAGGTCCTTGGCGTATTCGGGCAGGTTTTCCTTCAGGGCTTCGATGGACATGGCATGCGACCTTGGATGAATTTCAATAGAGAAACCCCGCCGGCGGGAGGGGGGAAGCGCCGGCGGGGCCTCACTCTAGGTCCGGCCGAAGGGAGGGGGGATCAACGGCAGGACCTCTCATGGCAGTTACGCGGCGGGATTGATAACGTCCTCACCTTTCTGCCAATTGCAGGGACACAGTTCGTCGGTCTGCAGCGCGTCGAGGACGCGCAGAACTTCCTGCGGATTGCGGCCGACGCTCATGTCCGTCACATAGGCGAAGCGGATGATGTTATCGGGATCGACGATGAAGGTGGCCCGCTTGGAGACGCCGCCTTCGGCATCGAGCACGCCCAGGGAGGTCGAAAGCTCGCGCTTGATGTCCGACAGCATGGCGAAGGGCAGGTGCTTCAGGTCGGCGTGGTTGTTGCGCCAGGCGAGGTGGACGTATTCGCTGTCGACCGACACGCCGTAGATGACGGTGTCGCGGTCCTTGAAGTCACCATTGAGTTGGCCGAAGCCGGCGATCTCGGTCGGGCAGACAAAGGTGAAGTCCTTGGGCCAGAAGAACACGACCTTCCACTTGCCGGCGTTCGACTTGTCGGTGACATCGACAAACGCGGTCTTGGGGTCGGTGGACACGACGGCCTTGACGGAAAACGCGGGAAATTTATCGCCTACGGTCAGCACGGAAATCATCTCCTTGGGGGTCACAGCGGGTATCTGAACTGTGTTTATAATTAGAATAATTCTAAACTAATGTCAAGGGAAGATGACGCCTGCGGCATTATTGACCAGCCGCTATGTCAACATATTGAAAAATATTGATTTTTTTGTCTTTGGAAGGCCATCACACGCTGGTGATGCGGCTGTTGGAGGGCTGAAAGCGGCTTTTCTGCCGTTACGGTTCTATGGCTTGCACGCCTCAGCCATCCCCGATCACTTCGCCGGCGCGCTCGCTGGCGCCTTCCAGGGCATGGCTGTAGCGGACCGCGATCTTGGCGAACTTCTTCGGCCCCCAGACGCAGGACAGGGTTTCGCTCTCGCCTGAGGTCTGGCGGAACACCACGTCGCCATAGTTCAGCACCTGCTGCCAGAAGGTGTAGTCCTGCTGGGCATCGACGACGCGTGACAACAGCAGGCCGTGCATGTGGTAGTCGAAGATGCCGTGATGGATGATGATCCGGATCGGCGTGATGACGTAGCGGTGCGTCGACCATTCGGCCACATGCGAGATGGCGAAGGGGATGGCGAACACCAGAGGGATGTACAATCCGACCACCGCCTCGTTGCGCGCGACGTGCTGGAACGGCACACCGATCGCCATGAACCATGGCGCATGCGCCCCCAGCTTCAAGGCCGCCAGCCAGGCGAGCCACGCCGCCTCGTAGAAGGTGGCGAACAGCGCGATCAGCACCGGAATGCCGATGAAGCGCCAGGCCATCTTGTCGTTGTGGATGTTCTCGACCAGCTTGATCCAGTGCACGCAGGTCTCGTGCACCTTGACCTCGTTGTCTTCCAGGATGCGCTTGATGCGCGAGGTGCCGCGGAACAGGTTGGCCAGCCGCACGAAGACCAGGAACATGATGAGCGAAGCCAGACCGGTCGCCACGAAGCTGTTCACCGAGAACGGCTCGGCTCTGTAGAACAGCAGCCCATCAATCGCCAGGGCGAACAGGAAGGCGCCCCAGCGAAGTCCCTTCCACAGCTTGCGCATCGGATCCCCCGTACGCAGTATCAAACTGCTCCATTATATGGGGGCTCAATGCGGCAATTGCGCGTTGTTTTGGTCGCGTCGGGTAAGCGACTGATGCAGCTTGCTAGTTTTCTCTAATTTTGATCACGAAATAGAGCAGCTGATGCCCTTTGGGCACCAGAAGCTGGTGGGGCGTTCCGGCCGGGATGTGCACCACGTCACCGGCGGCGAGTTTCGTCCTCTTGCCGCCTTCCACCGCCGGGCCGCGCAGTTCTCCGGGGGCTTCTTCCTGGGCGTCTGCCAGTTTGCCTTCGGTGACCAGCGTGGCCTTGCCGCGCACGATGTAGAAAATATCGGCGTAGTGCTGGTGCACCTCGCCGCCGCCGTCCTTGTCGCGGTAGGCGAGCATGGTGAAGTGGCCCGGATACTGCGCCAGCTTCTCGCTCGCAGATCCGCTCGCCGCCGCTTCGTTCTTCAGCTTGGCCATCGCTTTGGTCAGACCGGCGACCGTGTAATGGTCCACTGGTGCGGCCTGCGCCGCAGCGGCCGCGATGATCGCGCCCAAGATGAGACCTGTGGTTTTGTTCGCCATGATCATCCCCCGATTTCAGCGCGTCACTGTGCACCGGCCGGTTGGGGCTTGGCTAGAGCTGGTCGCGGGCCTGGCGCGCTTCGCCGAGAATCTCCAGCGCCTCCTTGGCGACATAGAGGCCGATCAGGGCGCCGGCGATCAGGTCGATGGCGCGCCACCCCGTGAAGGCGACGACGGCGCCGGAGAGGATCACGCCCAGATTGGCCACCACATCGGCCCGCGTGAAGATGGTGGTGGCGCGCAGATGCACTTCTTTGCTGCGGAGCTTCTCCAACAGATCCAGAACCGTGGCATTGACCACCAGCGACAGCGTCGCCACGGCGATCATCACCAGGCCTTCGGGTTGGCTGCCAAACATGGCACGGCGGCCGGCATCGCCCAGCACGCCGATGCCGAGGACCAGGAGGATGACGCCGCTGAGCGTTGCCGCCCGCGCCTTGAACAAACCGCTGCGGTCGATCGCCATCAGCGCGATGGCATAAGCGCTGGCGTCGGCCAGCATGTCGAGCGCGTCGGCGATGAGGCTGCTTGATTGCCCGGCGATTCCGGCCGTCATGCCGATCACGAACATGACCGCGTTGAGGATGAGGGCGAGGCGCAGCACCCGGCCCTGTTCCGCATCGTTGGCTTGGACCGAATGGCAACCGCAGCCCGTCATCCCGCGCCCAACATCACCGCGATATGATAGACCGCAAACGCCGCGATATAGGCCAGGGCCAGCATGTAGCCGAAGGTGATCCACATCCATTTCGACGATCCGGTCTCGCGCCGGATCACCGCCAGGGTGGAGGCGCATTGCGGTGCGAAGATGTACCAGGTGAGGAAGGCCAGTGCGGTGGCCAGGCTCCATTGCGCCGACAGCATATGGCCGATGGCGGTTTCGGCATCATTGCCGCCCGAGATCGAATAGACCGTCCCCAGCGCCGCCACCGCCACTTCGCGTGCCGCCATGCCGGGGATCAGCGCCACGCTGATCTGCCAGTTGAACCCGATCGGCGCCAGCAGCGGATGGATCAGCCGGCCCAGCATCGCCGCCAGGCTGTAATCGATCGCCGGTCCGGTGGCGCCGGCCGGCGGCCGCGGGAAGGTGGCGAGGAACCAGATCAGCACCATCATGGAGAAGATCGTGGTGCCGGCGCGATGCAGGAAGGCCTTGCCGCGGGCATAGAGGCCGAGGCCCACGCTTTTCAGCCGCGGCAGCTTGTAGTCCGGCAGCTCCAGCATGAAAGGCGGGCTCTTGTCATGGCGCCAGAAGAAGAACTTGGCCGCCGCCGAGACGGCGAGCGCCGAGAAGATGCCCGCCCCATAAAGTCCGAACATCACCAGGCCCTGCAGGCTGAACAGGCCCCACACCGTGTCGGGCGGGATAAAGGCGGCGATGATCAGCGTATAGACCGGGATGCGCGCCGAGCAGGTCATCAGCGGCGCCACCAGGATGGTGGTGAGCCGGTCCTTGCGGTGATCGATCACCCGCGTCGACATGATGCCGGGAATGGCGCAGGCGAAGCTGGAGAGCAGCGGAATGAAGGCGCGGCCGTGCAGTCCGGCGCCGCCCATGATCTTGTCCATCAGGAAGGCCGCGCGCGCCATGTAGCCGAGGTCTTCCAGCAGCAAAATGAACAGGAACAGGATCAGGATCTGCGGCAGGAAGACCAGCACGCTGCCGACGCCGCCGATCACGCCGTCCTCGATGAAGCTGCGCAAAAGCCCTGGCGGCAGCACCGTATGGGTGGCCAAACCCACGGCGGCAAACCCGCTGCCGATCAGGTCCATCAAGGGCTGGGCCCAGGTGAACACCGCCTGGAACATCACGAACAGGATGACGAACAGGATCGCCAGTCCCGCCGCCGGATGCAGCAGCACCGAATCCAGCCGCGTCGTCAGCGTGTCCGGTTTGGCCGGCATCTTCACCGCGGCGCGGATGATGGAATCGGCTTCGCGCTGGTGGGCGCGCAGCTCGGCGGCGCAGGGCGGTGTCCAGGAGCAGAAGGAGCCGCTCAGATTGGAGAGGGCGAGTTCGTCGAACGCCGAAATCAGCGCGTCGATGCCGCCCTTGCGCACCGCCACCGCGGTGACCACTGGTATTCCCAGCCGCTCCGACAGCTTTGCGGTGTCGATCTCGATGCCGCGGCGGTGCGCCAGGTCCATCATGTTGAGGACCAGCATCATCGGCCGCCCCACCTGGCGCAGCTCCAGCACCAGCCGCATGGCGATCCGCAGATTGGTGGCGTCGGCGACGCAGACCAGGAAATCGGGCGGTGTCTCGCTGGCCAGCTTGCCCAGCACCGCGTCGCGGGTGATCTCTTCGTCCGGGCTGCGGGCGCGCAGGGAATAAGTGCCGGGCAGATCGACGATGGTGGCGCAGATGCCCGACGGCGTGTGCAGCACGCCGGCTTTGCGTTCGACCGTCACGCCGGGATAGTTCGCCACCTTTTGGCGGCTTCCCGTCAGGGCGTTGAACAGCGCCGTCTTGCCACTGTTCGGTGTCCCGACGAGGGCGCATCGCACTGTGCCGGCGTCGGTGATGGCGTTCATGAAACCCCTAGAGCGGCGTGCGCAAAAGTGTGTGCGGTGTTGCGCGAAAACGCCGCGACAATCAAAAACCTAGAGCAAAGCGCCGATTCCGTTTGATTGCGTTTTGCATTAGACGACGAGAATGGCCATGGCCTCCCGCCGCCTCAGGGCGACGGTGGCGCTGTCGACGCGCACCGCAATGGGATCGCGTCCGATGATGCCTTCATGCAGGATTTCCACGGAGGCCCCTTCCACGAAACCCAGCTCGATCAGCCGCCGTTCGAGTTCGTCCGGAGTGAGGCCGGACTCGCTGCCGGTCGCTTCGATGGCATCGATGCGCCCGCGAAAGCCGGGCTTCCCGCGGCCCAGTGGTGAGCGTTTGGCAATGACGGGCGGACTTTCGCGAAGCATTCGGACACCTGGCTAGTTGCGAGCCATTCTCAATAGCATATATGCCTAAATTTGCACAAGGTGTCAAGTTCCAGCTTGACGCATGTGCCCTCGGGCCTCTCTGTTTGGAATCATTTAAGGGAGCGATTGCTCCAAATCTGTCCGTATTGTCCGCAAGATCGCTGCTTTGTGATCAGCCGCTCGGGCGCGCTCTTGCACGCACAACAATATGACAATTTGTCAGTATTGTCGAAAGTCCGCGCGACAGACTTTGCCGTCCGGCAGAAAGTCCATTCCGGCGCTCAGGCTCGTATCGCGCGAACTCAGGCGTCCGCCTTCTTGTTTTTGCGGCGGCGGACGAAGCCGAGGCCGAACAGCCCGCCGCTCATCAGCGCCAGGCTCAGCGGTTCCGGTACGCCTGCGGGTTTGATGGAGGTGACGAGCATCTGGTATCCGTTCGAGTGATCGGCGGCGAGGTCGAAATAATTAATCCCGGAGGGAGGGGAAGAAACCACGCGATCTAAGCTGAATATTTCGAAATCGCCCGATTGTCCGGGAGCGCAGCCGCCTGCAGTCGAGGGACCATACGGGCACCCGTTCACCATCTGCCCGATCAGTTCTCTGCTCAAATCCAGAGAGGCCGGGGCCCAGAAGGACATGCCGTCGAAATTCGCCAGCGTGAAGGTTCCATCGCCGCTGCCCGCTCCCGTGACCGTGATGCTCAGCGCTATCACCGAAGGATCGGGCAAGATGATGAGATTGCTGGCCAGCCCGGGAAGCACCGCGGTGTCGATTGTCATGGTGCCTGTGGCCCTCGCGGTGTTGCCCTTCGCTGCCCCGCTCCAGGCGAGGTCGAAGGT
>JBJKRM010000219.1:0-4468 GCA_046704685.1 Rhizomicrobium sp. | reverse complement strand
GCGCTGCTGCCGTTCAACGAACGCCTGCTGCCGACCCGCGCAGCGCTGATGAAGATCGACGTCTGAGATTTACGCGGATCCGGTGGACAGGAAGGTGCAGCTTTCGCCGGTCAGCTTGGCCGCCGTCAGAATCCCCGTCGCATAAGCGCCCGTATCGACGCCGATCCGATTGGGCCGCAGCACGGGTCCGTCGGTTGGCGTATGGCCGTGCACAACGACCTTCTCCAGGCGCTCGGAACTCAACAGGAATTCTTCGCGAATCCACATCATGTCTTCCGGCGACTGCCGGGCGAGAGCGATGCCGGGCCGCACGCCGGCATGAACGAAGAAAAAGCCGCCGATGGTGTGCGAATAAGGAAGCATATTAAAGAATGTCAGATGGCTGTGCGGCAGCTGGGCCGTGAACGCCGCATGCGCCCGCTCGAGTTCCTTGCGATCGGTGAAGACCGGCGGCCGCACGCCGTAGCTCAGCATGGTCTCGGCGCCGCCGAATGTGCGCCAGGCCTGGAACACCTCCGGATTGGCCAGATACTCGAGCAGGAAATGCTCGTGGTTGCCGCGCAGTTTGACGATCTGCCACCCCGGCCGTTCGAGCGCCATGAGCCGCTCCACCACACCTTTGGAATCGGGGCCGCGATCGATGTAGTCGCCGACCAGCACCAGCGTGTTGGCGCCATGGGGCGCATCGGCCCAGATGCGGTCGAGCAGTTGGTCGAGCAGGTCCAGCCGGCCATGGATATCGCCCACGGCATAGACGCATTGGCCATCGGGAATCCGCGGCGCGAGGTGCCGTTCCCCGAGCATCCGGCCGAGCCAATGTGGAAATTTTGCCATCCCTGCCGCCGTTCGACTGCCCTCGACTGATAGCGCAGGCCGGCCTCGGAAACCAATTGGCCGGACCAGCGCACGCGGCGTCTGGACGGCGCTTTTTCAGGCCTAAAACGATCACTCGAATTTTATCTAAAGCTGCTGAAATTAAAGGGAAAATTGTCACTCCCGGCCTAACCGGGCCGCAAAGGCCCCACCCCTACGCTTCGCCCTTGGAGATCCGTGGAGCAAGCCATGGGCAGGGCAATGGTGGGGGTCGCCGTTCTGGCGGCCGTAATGCTTGGTGGTTGTGCCATCCCGCTGCAGGAGCAGATGCCGGTGGCCAGCGCCATGCCGCAGGCAACGACGCCGGTTCCGGCGCCGGCGGGCTTCATCAGTTTCTGCCTGCGCTTCGGCGGCCAGTGCCAAGCCGCGCCCGGCGGCGCCAGCACGGTGCCGCTCAACGCCCGGACCTGGCGCACATTGGCGCAAATCAACAGCGGCGTGAACGATGCCATCTGGCCCCAAACGGACGAAGCCCATTACGGCCGCGCCGAGTACTGGACCATTCCCACCGACGGCTATGGCGACTGCGAGGACTACGCGGTCACCAAGCGCAAGGAGCTGATGGATCGCGGCTTTCCGGAAGCGGCGTTGCGTCTGGCGGTGGTGATCGACCGCAATGCGCAACGTCATGCCGTGCTGACAGTGACGACCGACAAAGGCGATCTCGTTCTCGACAACGAACGCAACGATATCGTTTCCTGGAATGCCACCGGCTTCACCTGGATCGAGCGGCAAGGCGCTTCCAATCCGCGGACCTGGGTGTCCTTACGGCCGGCCATGGCGCAAATGGCCAGCGGACTGCCGACGGCCAGCGCCAACTGAGCGCACGCAATCGGTCGCGGCGACAGAGACGAACGCTTCGCTCTCGTTCTTTATGCGGATGAGTATCAAGAATGCGGCCGGCGCCCCGCCGTGCTCAGATGAGCCGGATGAAGCCGTAGATCAGACCCCACAGCACGGCGCTGACCACAATCGAAACCCAGATGCTCTGGCTCATCGACCATGACGACTGCTGATCACTTTCGGCTTGTTCGAAATCGATCTCGAAGGCTTGGGCCAGAAGCGCCATCTTCTGGTCGGCAGCCAACCCGTCCGGCGTCTGCGGCCCGTCCCGGTCTGCAATCGACCTGATAGTTCCCATGCCAGCCCCGCAGGATTGCCCAGAAGGGGAACTGTCTGCGGCAATGGTTAATAAGCGATTAACCGTGCTGATGGGCGGCGATACCGACTGTTTGCAACGCGTACCGACACGAATGGGCCCGGCGGCGCACGCGTCACGCCGAAGGCCAAATCAGTCGCCTATTTCTGCTGCGCCAGCTGCTCCCCTGGGACAAGCGTCACCTTGCGGTCGGCCCTGCCCCAGATTTCGCCGATCTTGCGCGGCCCCGCGTTTTTCATGCACTCGTCGCTGCCCATCCTGGGGCGCGGCACATTGTAGTGCAGGCAAACTTCGCGGCCGTTCACCCACCAACGGCCTTCGCTCTTCCAGCCGGGACGGGTGGCTGAGATGGAATGATCCGGGCGCCAGTAGATCCGGGTCTCCGTGCCGTCCGGATCCTTCGCGACGATGGTGTTGCCGACACGCGATGCGGCCGCCAGCGCCGCAGCGACCTCCGGCGTGTCCGTCATCGCCATGCCCTTCACCAGCGTGATGTGGCGGCCGTGGTGGATCCATACATCGCCCACAGCGTGCGGCTCCGAGGAGACGCATTCGCGCGGGCCGACGCCGGGCCTCGTGGTTTTGTAGGTGAGGCAGAGCTTGCCGTCCTTGATCGACCAGATGCCCTCGCTCTGCCAGTCGGCGCGTTTGGCGAGAAAGCTGTGGTCGGCGCGATAGAACAGGCGGGTGAGCGTGCCGTCCTGATCCATGGCGATGGTGGTGTTGCCATAGCGCGAAGCCATCGGATCGCTGCCCGCCGCAGCCGATGCCGCCATCACCACGACCGCTGCCGCATAAACCAAGGCCCGCATGATGCTCTCCCGCGATGAACCACGGCGCCATTATGACACCGGTGTCCAATCCGGCAAAAGCGCGACCGGCCGGCGCTGCGCTGACAAGTTGGTGAGGAATGGTCGGAGAGAGAGGATTCGAACCTCCGGCCCCCACGTCCCGAACGTGGTGCTCTACCAGGCTGAGCTACTCTCCGGCCGCTGCCCAGGCGACAGACGCCCGGCAAGGCGCGGGGTTATAGCGGGGCAGACCCGGGGCGGCAAGCGCGCGAAAACCCGCAAGTTTGGCCGCTGCTGCGGCAAAGCGCGAAGCGCTGGCCAGCCGCAGTTGCGAGGCTGGCTGGGGCGCCAGGATTCGAACCTGGGAATGCCGGAATCAAAATCCGGTGCCTTACCACTTGGCTACGCCCCAAAAGAGGGGCGGACCATACTGGCTGCCCCCAACCCTTTCAACGCCAAGTCGGGCGTCTGCTTGGCCGCAGGCCCGCGCCGAAATTTAAGCCGGATCGGCAGGCCCCGGCCTGGGCGGCGGTTCGGGCAGCGGGATGAACTCGCCCGCATCGGTGGGCGGCAGAGGCAGCCGCCCGGCGCGCCAGTCCGCTTTGGCCTGTTCGATGCGATCGAGGCTGGAGGAGACGAAATTCCACCAGATGTGGCGCTCCCCAACCGGCGCGCCGCCGAGCAGCATCAGCCGCGCTGGGCCGTCGCCGGTTTCGATGCGCGCCTCGCCGCGGCCGAACACCACCAGCTGGCCGGCCTCATAGGTGCCGCCGTCGACCACAATGCGGCCCATGGCGACATAGGCGGCGCGCTCCTCATGCTCATCGGGCAAGGCGAAGCGGGAATTGGCCTGCATCTCGAGATGCACATAGAACAAGGGCGACAGGGTTTCGACCGCCTTGAGGCCGGAGAAGCGGCCGGCGATCAGCGTGCCACCAGCCCCGCCTTCGTCGAAGCGCGGCAGCGCCGCGGCATCGTGATGGGCGAAGGACGGCTCGATCTCCTCATGCTCCAGCGGCAAGGCCACCCAGGCCTGGATGCCGTCCATGCACCCGCCTTTGGCCCGCAATGCGGGCTTGGTGCGCTCGGAATGCACAATGCCGCGCCCCGCCGTCATCCAGTTCACCTCGCCAGGATAGATCGGCTGCACCGTGCCCAGGCTGTCGTGGTGCAGAATCTCGCCGGCAAACAGATAGGTGATGGTGGCGAGTCCGATATGCGGATGCGGCCGCACGTCGATGCCTTGGCCGGCGGCAAAATCGACCGGCCCCATGTGATCGAGAAAAACGAATGGCCCCACCATGCGCCGTTTGGCGAACGGCAGCACGCGCCCGACCTCCAGGCCGCCGCCCAGATCCATTTTGCGTGCAGGAATGACAATCTCGATCATGGCGCGCCTCTTTGAGACATACGCATCAAGCGCGCGATCGCGCACACACTCAACAGTGCGATTGCCAGGCTGTCCTTACGAAAAGCGCGTGTCCAAGCGGCTCAACAGCTCGTCGGCGGAGAATCCCAGCGCCTCCAGACGTCCGGCGCGGCCCAACAGTGCCAGACCGCTCAGCGCGGCGGCGACCAGCAGCACGTCGCATTGCGATTCGCGGCTGTCGGAGGTCTGCCCCGTCACTTCCGAGATCACCTTGAG
>JBJKRM010000218.1:0-3029 GCA_046704685.1 Rhizomicrobium sp. | reverse complement strand
CTCGGGCACCGGCAAGTCGGTGATGATCAAATGCGTGCTCGGCATCCTGAGGCCCGATGCCGGCGAGATCTATGTCGACGGCAAGGACGTGACGCGCCTGCGCGGCCGCAACCGGGAAACCTTCCTGCGCAAGTTCGGCATGCTGTTCCAGGGCGCGGCGCTGTTCGATTCCATGCCGGTGTGGGAGAACGTGGCCTTCGGCCTGATCCAGGGCCGCGGCGTCAAGCGCAAGAAGGCGCGCGACATCGCCTTCGAAAAACTGGCCAAGGTGGGTCTCGGCCCCGAAGTCGGCGCGCTGTTCCCCTCCGAACTGTCGGGCGGCATGCAGAAGCGCGTCGGTCTGGCCCGCGCCATCGCCGCCGATCCCGAGATCATCTTCTTCGACGAGCCGACCACCGGCCTCTATCCAAACATGGCCGACGTCATCAACAATCTGATCGTCGATACGGTGCGCGGCACCGGCACCACGACGCTGTCGATCACGCATGACCTGGTATCGGCGCGCAAGATCGCCGACCGCATCGCCATGCTCTACAAGGGCAAGATCATCTGGGAAGGCCCGACGAGCGAGATCGACAACAGCGGCAACCCTTACGTCGATCAGTTCATCAACGGGCGAGCCGAAGGGCCGATCCAGTTGGAAGTGAAGGCGTAGCGCGCGGGGGAGGGGGCCATGTGGGGGCGCTTGGCTGTTCTTTGGGCCGCGACGGCGGCGTTGATCGCGGCGTTCTTCATTCCCGTCAAAACGCACGCCGTGAAGCTCGACATGCCGGTCAATGGTTCGGTCTCGCCACAGCAAGTAGAGATTGCCGCGCAGTGGTTCGGCATTGCCGTCGTGGCGGTGATCCTCCTTGCCATTCTGGCGCTCTTTGTCTGGTTGAATCTCCGCATCATCCGGCGCTATCGCAAATCGGGGTGAGAACTGAGCGGAATTCAGCAGTTTCTTATCGCACGCGGAGACGCAGAGGCGCGGAGGAACGCACGGCGCCGCACTACCATCGCTGTCATCCCGGGTGATCAGGCGCAGCGAAGCGGAGCCTGTGAGACCCGGGACCCACTCCGACATTGCTCCGGTTTCGTGGTGGGTCCCGGCCCGCGCCCGAGTGCCAGTTGACGCCATCGCCGCGGGCGCGGCCGGGATGACAGGTGGTGGCGGCGTTGACGGGATGGCGGCTCTGCGTGGGCTTTCACATTGCTGAAACGCCTCCATCAACGCCCGGCCTTGGCGGATGTGTTCGCGGATGTCGGCATAGAGCGTGCGGCGCTCGCGGGTGTATTTGCCGTGCTTGAAGGCGTTGTGATTGCCGATCGGCGCGCCGCGCTTGCGCGGTGGGGACGGCGCGACGCGAGTGGTCTTCGGTTGGCGCAAAGCCGGGGGGATCAGGATCCGCTTTTTCAACGGCGGCATCCGCTCAAATGCAGCAGCCGATGGCGAGGCCATCCAGCCGTTCCTGTTCCTTCGCATCGGCTTCGATGGCGGCATCGATGCGGCGTTTGAGTTCCTCGCGGGCGTCCTCGTAGTACACGGGAGTATGCAAACGTGAATTCAATTCCGCGTTTTCCGGACGAGGCGGTTGAATCGTCTCGACAATCGACCGGCTGCGCCGTTCCACCAGAGCGACATGAGCCAGCGCGTGGGCGACCTGGGCGTTGGCGTTCATCAGCCGCGCCGCGGCGTAGATGGGGCCGAGTCGGTCGCCGCGCGCCACGTTGGACATGGCTTCGCAGCGGGCCAGCATGCCTGCGCTCCTGGTGAGATGGCTCGCCAGTTCTTCCACGGCGATCTGGCGATGGCGTTCGTCCGGCGACAGCGCGGTGGCTGGCGGCTGAGACGCGACTTCATTGCCGCCTTGGCCCGCGGCGGGGGCATCAGAGCTTATCATAAGCCCCATATTGGGACTATTATCAGTATTTCAAGGGGAGATGCAGATTTTTTTCTGCAAATATGATTACAAACATGTTTGGCCGCGATCACCCATTCTGGCCATTGGGCGACAAATCTAATATGATAAATATGATAATATAATACCACCTTGGACCAATCGCCGGTCCCAAACAGCATCGAAGGTCATGCGGCCGGCTTCACCGATCGGCGTTCCGGCTGCGGCGCGAGATGTTTGAAAAAGCCGGTGGGAAACGGGCGGAGACGGGAGGGGCAGGATGACAAGTTGGATGGATCGCCGTTCGTTGGGATCGGCCGCCAGTGCCGTGGTGGCCGTGCTGCTCGCGGTGATGCTGGTGGCGTGTGGCGGCGAGTCGTCCGGCTCGAGCTCTGCCAGCTCCAGCAGCTCCAGCAGCTCTAGCAGCTCTAGCAGCTCCAGTAGTTCTGGGACAGGCAGTGGGACGTCGTTCGCGGCCGGCGCCGACATGAGCTGGGTGACCGAAGAAGAAGACAGCGGCTATTCGTTCTATTCCGCGTCGGGGGTCAAGACCGATCCCTTCGTCCTGCTCGCCTATCTCGGCGTCAACGCCATCCGCTTGCGGGTGTGGGTGAACCCGGCCGGCGCCTACAACACCGTCAGCGATGTTCTGGCCAAGGCCAAGCGCGCCGCGGCGGCCGGCCAGAAAATCATGATCGACTTCCACTACTCCGACACCTGGGCCGATCCCGGCCATCAAGCCATACCGGCGGCCTGGGCGGGCGACAACCTGGCGGGGCTGGAGAACGACGTCTATCAGCACACCTTCACTGTGCTGACGAGTTTGAAGAATGCCGGGATCACGGTGAGCTGGGTCCAGGTCGGCAACGAGATCAATTCCGGGCTGCTGCTTCCCATCGGCGCCACGACGAATTTTGCCAATGTCGTCGCTCTGACCAATCAAGGCTACGCCGCCGTCAAGGCGGTTTATCCCGACGCGCAGGTGATCATCCATCTGGCCAATGGCGACAATGATTCAGCCTGCCGCTGGTTTTTCGATGCGTTCACCGCGGCCGGCGGCAAGGTCGACATCATCGGCCTGTCCTATTACCCAACCCAGGCCAATTGGGTCACCGGCAACGCCAATATCGGCGCGACCATGACCGACAT
>JBJKRM010000217.1:0-5881 GCA_046704685.1 Rhizomicrobium sp. | reverse complement strand
CAAGGGACTGACGGTGTATCACCCGCGGTATCTGATCGTGCCCAAGGTCGGCATGAGTATCACACCACACACGCTTTACCATACGCTGCGGCGCAAACTCGGCCGCCTGCTGGCCGAAGGTCATCGCTACGACCTTATCGATGCCCACTATTTCTATCCCGATGGCGTGGCCGCCGTGCGGCTAGCACGTTCCTTCGGTCTGCCTGTGGTGGTGACGGCGCGTGGTACAGACCTCAATCTAATCCCCGACTATGCTGGGCCGCGCCGGATGATCGTGAACGCCGCTGGCAGGGCCGACGGCCTGATCACTGTGTGCCAAGCGTTGAAGGACAAACTAGTCGATCTCGGCACGGCACCCGAAAAAGTTACCGTGCTGCGCAATGGAGTCGACCTCGAGATATTCCACCCCGTCGACCGCCGAGAGGCACGCAACGCACTGGGGCTGACGCGACGCACGATCGGCAGTGTCGGCTGGCTGGTCCCACGCAAGGGTCATCACCATGTCATCGGCGCCCTCCCCCAGCTTCCGGATACCGACCTCGTGATCGCTGGCGAAGGCCCCGAACGTGCAGCGCTCGAGCAGCTGGCGAGAAACCTCGGAGTGGCCGACCGCGTACGCTTCCTGGGTATCGTCGCCCCCATCCACTTGGCCAAGGTCTACAGCGCCATGGACGCACTGGTCCTGGCCTCAAGTCGTGAGGGCTGGGCTAATGTTCTCTTGGAATCTATGGCCTGCGGCACACCCGTGGTTGCTTCGGCTGTTTGGGGCACGCCGGAGGTCGTAACTGACAAAGCCGCAGGTGTTTTGATGACAAGCCTGGATGCGGCTGGCGTGGTCGACGGCGTCAACCGCCTGTTTTCTGCTCTGCCTGATCGCCCTGCCACGCGCGCCTACGCCGAACGCTTCGATTGGGATGCGACCACACGCGGGCAGATTAATCTGTTTCGCCGGCTGCTGGAGCGGCCTGCACGACCGACCTCCCGCTAATGCCCTTAGGGCAAGTGCAACAAGCCCACATGTGTAAAAAATTTTGACTGATGACCCTTCGTCATAATTGAGATCACGGGCCGTTCTTGCTAGTTGTTCTAAATATACTCAAGTCAGCAAAGGTCAGATGGGACTGGGGATTTCGCTCTTCGCCGGCCTGCTAACAACACTCGCCTATGCGGCGTTCGCAGTGCTCCTCCCGGCGCGTGGCAAGCAGTCCTGGCCGAACTACCTGTTCGCCATCGCAGCCGCCATGACCGCGCTCTGGGCATTGACCGACGTCTGCTTCGAGGCGGGTTGGGTTGCGGTCTGGCTGCCTCAGACGGCCTCGGCTTTGCGGGACGGCGGCTGGTTCGCAGTTACGATCGGCGTTCTTCGCCTTGATGTCGAACAGCACCCGCTGTGGCGCAGGCTGTCACTGGCGGCAGCGCTGTTGATCGCAGTGGATATGGCCTTCGCCCTCACGTCCGCCAACATCGATACCGGTTTAGGCGTACGGATGAACCTGCCCTTGGCGGAATTTTCCGTAGGCGTGATGGGGCTGATCCTCGTTGAAAACCTATACCGCAACATCGGCCGCTCTCGCCTGTGGTCGATGAAGCTTATGCTGATCGGCCTGACCGCGCTTTACGTTTACGAAATGGTGCAGCGTATTCCGGAAATTCTCGGCGGCGCCGCCATGGTGCCGTTCCAGGCCGCCGCACCGCTCGTTTACTTGACCACTTTGCCGCTTTTCGTGGTCACTGCGATCCGCAATGATTCGCTGCGTTTGAAGCTGCATTCGTCGCGCCGCGTCGTCTTCCATTCCGCAACGTTGATCTTTGCCGGCGTGCTGCTGCAAGGCACTGCTGCTGCCGCACTCTATGTTCGTCATTTCGGTGGAACGCCAGCCACCGTCCTGTCGATTGTACTCGGCTTTGCCGGGCTGATGACGGCCGTCGTCGCTCTTTCGACCGACTCCGTTCGGTCCCAGATCAAGACCTTCATCAACGAGAATTTCTTCAGCTACAAGTACGACTATCGGCTGGAATGGACCAAGTTCAACCAAGCCCTGTCACGCTACGAAGACCGCGGCGGCCCGGAGCGCGTTCTCCTCACCCTTTCGGATCTTCTCGACAGCCCAGGTGGTGTGCTGTTCGTCCGCCGCGCCGGCTGGAAACAATTCGCCCGCCTCGCCTACTCCGCTTTCGGAGAGAATTTCGGCCCGATCCAGGATAGCGACGAACTCTTGAAGTCGATCGCCGATGAAAACGTCGCCTTCCTCGATCTCAGCTCCAAGGACAAGACCGCTGACCTCGAATCTTGGCGCACGCGTTTTCCACAGGCCTGGCTGGTCGTGCCGCTGCGCTTCCGCGACGAATTGATTGGTTTCTCCCTATTGCACAAGCCGCGCGCGCACAAGAAGCTCGACTGGGAGGATCGCAACCTCGTCGCACTCATCGCTACACAACTCGCTGGATATCTAGTTCACGAGCAGACGGCACAGGCGCTCGCCGACTCGCAGCAACTCGCCGAGTTCAACAATCGCGTGACGTTTGCTCTGCACGATCTGAAGAACACCGCCGGGCAGTTGAGCCTCCTGGTGCAGAATGCACAACGCTTCGGCGAC
Source organism: Rhizomicrobium sp. (assembly GCA_046704685.1). Lineage (GTDB taxonomy): Bacteria > Pseudomonadota > Alphaproteobacteria > Micropepsales > Micropepsaceae > Rhizomicrobium. Next base: position 3,284 of record JBJKRM010000217.1, on the reverse strand, counting down.
GATGCGGCCTTCCGCGCAGACATGCTGGAAACCATCAAACATGCGGTGGAAAACCTGCAAGGCCTCATCGGCAAACTGCGCGACGGCAAACAAAGCGCCCCCGCTGAGCCAAAGAAGCGCGTGAACATCTCCGAATACGTGGCGCGCTACGCCCTGAACAAATCTAAATCGGGCGTCGTTCTCGGTCGAGAACTCCCGGAATTCGCGATATATGCCGATATTGCCCAACCCGCTTCTTTCGAAAGTGCCCTCGAACACGTCGTAACCAACGCGATTGAAGCCAGCCCGGCAACCGGAAGCGTTCGGATCAGCGTCGATGCCAAAGACGACCGGGTCCGCGTGCGCATCCGCGATCAGGGGCCCGGAATGACCGAAGAATTCATCGCCCGCGAGCTGTTCCGACCGCTGCGCACAACGAAGAAAAAAGGTCTAGGAATCGGCGCGTATCAGGCCCGCGCCATGATGCGTGACCTTGGAGGCGATATCGAAGTTGAAAGCACACCTGGCGACGGTACGACTGTTTCCCTCATCCTTCCAGCCTGTCACGAAGCACAAACTCGAGCAGCATCATGAGTAGATCGACGGATTCACGCGGCAAAGAGGACGGCGCAAAGCGGATCCTGCTCGTCGAGGACGACGCTGGCCTCCAGCGCCAGATGCAGTGGGCGCTTGATCCCTTCACGATGATCGCGGCCGGCACGCGCAGTGAGGCGCTGCGCGCTTTTGAGGACGCCAGCGATATCCGGATCGTGATCCTTGACCTTGGACTCCCCCCGGACCCTGACGGCGCCACGGAAGGACTGCGGGTGCTGGATGCCATTCTCAGCACGGCTCCGCAAACCAAGGTCATCATCCTAAGCGGCAACGCTGACCGGGAGGTTGCCGTGGCCGCCGTGGCCCGGGGTGCCTTTGATTTCATCGCCAAGCCGATCGATGTGGAGGTTCTCAAGCTGATCGTGCAGCGCGCCGCGCGGATGTACGAATTGGAGGAGGAGAACCGCACACTACGGGCCTTTGCCGATCGCCGACTGCCCGGCTTCGTCTACGGCTCATCACAGATGCAGCAGGTGGCACAGACGATCGAACGCGTCGCCCGAACGGATGCCGCTGTTCTGGTGCTCGGCGAAAGCGGTACCGGTAAGGAGCTCATCGCACGCGCACTTCACGAATCCTCGCCGCGCGCCTCCGCCAAGCTGGTTGCCATCAACTGCGCCTCGATCCCGGAAAATCTCCTGGAAAGCGAGCTCTTTGGCCATGAACGCGGTGCCTTCACTGGTGCGGTAAAGCAGACGCTGGGCAAGTTTGAGATCGCGGATAAGGGAACGCTGTTCCTAGACGAAATCGGCGACATGCCGGTGGCGCTGCAAGCTAAGCTCCTGCGCTTCCTACAAAGCAAGCAGTTTGAGCGCGTTGGCGGCCGTACGACCTTGACGGTCAATGTTCGGATCATCTCTGCCACCAACCAGCCGCTCAACCTCCTGGTGAAAGAAGGACGGTTCCGCGAAGACCTGTACTACCGTCTGAACGAGATTCGAATCGAATTGCCGCCGCTGCGCGACCGCGACGGCGATGCCGTCATCCTGGCGCAGCATTTCCGCAATCTCTACAACCGCGAACATTCACGCAATCTTCGCGGCTTCACCAAAGAAGCTCTCACTGCCCTGCAGTCGCACGACTGGCCTGGTAACGTGCGCGAACTCGAGAACCGCGTGAAACGCGCGGTAATCATGTCGGACGGACCACTGATCACGGCCGAGGACCTCGAGCTGATTTCAGAAGGCAAACCGCGTAACCTCAACCTTCGTGACCATATGCGCGAACTTGAAGGTGCGCTGCTACGCGAAGCACTTGCCGTCTCGGACGGCAACGTCTCCAAAGCGGCCAAGCTGATGGGTATCAGCAGACCGCAAGTCTACAACCTGTTAAGCGCGCACAAACGGCGCGCCTAACCAACAGGGAGGCCTCCTCTTGAAAACGACATCCAACGCCAATCGCAGCCGACACCAATTGCTGCTCGCCGTTGCACTTGGAGCATTGACGGGGGTGGGCGCTGTCGTGGGCCCGGCGCATGCCGCCATCGGGGCTCCCTCTGGACGTAACAGCAACAATCCCTCAGGTCTGGCCGATCTGCTGCGTCAAGCACGGCAGGCGATGAGTCAGGGCCATCCCAATGTGGCAATCATTTATCTGAAGAATGCCGCGGCACTGGCGCCGGAGAATACTGGCGTACGCATCGAACTCGGCTTAGCCTATCTCAAGTCCGGTGACCCTACCGCGGCGGTGCGTGAGTTGCGTGCGGCACGCAGAGCCGGCGCCCCGGCCCCGCAAGTTCTTCCTATCCTGTTTGATGCCATGCTGGCACACAATGAAAGTCAGCAATTACTCGACCAATTTCCTGCCCCAAAAGCTGGCGACCACTCATCGCTTGCGGCGGCGACCTACCGCGCCCGTGCCCTTGCCCTGGCTCAGACTGGCCACTTGAGTGACGCTGTAACAAGCATAAACCATGCTCTTAGCATCAAGCGCGATGCGGCAAGTCTGGTCATCGCGGCACGCCTGGCAAACGATCAGAAAAACCTCCCATTGGCCCTTAAGCTAAGTGAGGCAGCCTATAATCAGGCCCCCAAAAACTTCAATGTTCTGATCCTGCGCATTGCGCTGCTGCAGACAGCCCATCATCCCGATCAGGCTCTGAAAGCAGCCAACGCGCTTGTCGCCATACAGCCCCATAGCCCAGTGTCGCTTCTGTCGCGGGCGGGCGTTTATATTCAGATGAAGCAGGACGCAAAAGCGCGCGCGGACGTGGATGCCGTGCTGGCAAAATGGAAAAACCTGCCGCAAGCTATGTATTATAAAGCACTTCTGCTCGAACGCGCCAAAGATACGAAGGGGGCATGGAACGTTGCACAAACTCTGCCGCCGGAGTTCATCAACTCTCGCGCTGAAACCGGCATTGTCACAGCTGAGATGGCATTTGCCGCCGGCCATAGCGACGTGGGATTGAGCATCCTGGCTGGCACCGTGTCGCGCTTCCCCAAATCTGCCGAACCACGCATCATTCTCGCCTCGCAGTACTTGCGCATGAAGAACGCTCAGCGCGCGCTGGATGTCCTGCGCCCCCTGAGCGACTCGCAGGACCCCCGCGCCATGGTTCTGCTCGGACAGGCGTATGCCATGAAGCGGCAATACTCCAAATCAACCGAGTATTTCGAGAAGGCGAGTTCGGCGGGCTTTGGCGGCAATCTCCTAAAGCGGCAAATTGCGGCGAGCAGTCTGAAGAAGGG
>JBJKRM010000216.1:0-11815 GCA_046704685.1 Rhizomicrobium sp. | reverse complement strand
CCCGAGCGCGTCTGCTCAACATCGTGCGCGCCGATGTCAAGCGCATCGACCGTCTGATCACCGACATTTCCGACGCTTCGCGCCTGGATGCCGAGCTCAGTCGTGAGACCGCGACCTCGGTAGACATCGCCAAGCTGCTCGAAACCATCGTCGAGATCTACAAGATGATGGAGCTGCCACGCGGTGTGCAGATCGACCTCAAGATGGAATTGCCGCCGGACGCCACGGTGATGGGCCGCGACGAGCGGCTCGGTCAGGTGATCCGCAACTTGGTCGACAATGCAGTGTCATTCAGCCCGCCCGAGGGCATCGTGACCGTCGCCGCGCATGCGAGTCCCGGTGCGGTCTACATCACGGTGGACGACCAGGGGCCCGGCATCCCGCAGGAAAATCTCGAGACCATCTTCAAACGCTTTTACACCGAGCGGCCGCAGGAACACGATTTCGGCAAGAATTCAGGCCTCGGACTGTCGATCGCACGCCAGATCACAGAAGGCACGGGCGGCCACATCTGGGCCGAGAACCGGGACGAAGGCGGTGCGCGTTTCACCATCCAGTTGCCGCGTGCGAGCCTGTCGTGGCAGCGATGACAGTCAACATTCATGCCAGTTGTGTGCGCCTAGGGCGCGCCGGAGAGCCATTCGGCGCCCCGCCCCATTGCGGCATCTTGCTCATGGGACCAAGCGGCAGCGGCAAATCGGATCTCGCCCTGCGGCTTGTCGCGGCAGGCGCCGAGCTGGTGGCCGACGATCGCACCGAGCTGTTTGCCCGACGTGGGTTGTTATACGCAACACCCCCTACCCGGATTGCCGGCCTGATGGAGGTGCGAAGCGTTGGCATTCTGGCCCTGCCCCACGTCCGAGAGGCGCAGATCACGCTGGTGGCCCGCCTGGGGCGCGCCGGGGCCCGGCTGCCCGAACACCGGCAATTCAGGCTGCCTGCGGCCCTCCGCCTCCCTGCAAAGGACGCTCCAGCCGTTGTAAGCATTGCGCCGTTCGAAGCTTCCGCACCGGCCAAGCTGGCCGCCGCGGCGGCAGCATACGCCCTGGGCTTGCACCGAGAGGCTGTCAACCCAATTTAATACTTCATGGCACTATAAGGCGTGCTTATCGTTCGCCGCCCAAACGGACAGGATCATGATCGGCATCGTAATTGTTACCCACGGCAGGCTGGCGCACGAGTTCATTTCGGCCATGGAGCACATGGTCGGCCCGCAGAGCCATCTGCGCGCCGTTTGCATCGGTCCCGAGGACGACATCGAACGCCGGCAGCGCGAGATTGCCGCGGCCGTGAAATCCGTCGATCTGGGAGATGGCGTGGTGATCGCCACCGATATGTTCGGCGGCACGCCGTGTAATCTGGCCCTCACCCTTCTGGAGAAGGGCAAGATCGAAGTGCTGGCCGGCGTCAACCTCCCCAGCCTGATCAAGCTCTGTGATGCGCGCACCAAGATGCCGCTCGAGATCGCGGTGCAGGACGCCATCGAAGCCGGACGCAAATACATGCGCGCCGGATCGGCAGACCTCTTCGGCAGCAACGCATGACTCCCGCAGCCCGCTGCGTGGCGACCGCCAAGATCGTCAACAAGCGCGGACTGCACGCCCGCGCCTCCGCCAAGCTGGTGGAAGCCGCCGCGCGCTTCAAATCGCACGTCACCGTCGCCAAAGACGGTCAATGCGTCGATGCCCGCTCGATCATGGGCTTGATGCTGCTCGCCGCCCCCATCGGCAGCGAGGTGGAAATCTCCGCCGCCGGAGAGGACGCCAAAGAAGCCCTCACAGCGATTCTGGCGCTGATCGACGCCAAATTCGGCGAAGAGTGAAGTCCAAGCAAGGCCAAAAGCGTTCGGTTCGGCGTGCCAATGGCCTGGACGACTGGTCTTGATCCTGCGGCCAAGGCGCGGAACAGTGCCAGGGTCACGCAGCGGTCCTTCCCATGCAAAACCCTTCACGGCGCAGCGCCATCGCCACTGGTCTCGGCGCCATTTCATGCGCACTGCTGTCGCCGGCATCCGCGGCGGAACCGGGTCTTGATGCGCTGGCGCGCACCAAGGGTTTGCGCTTCGGCAGCCAGGTCGGTCTGCGGCAGCTGGCCGATCCCCGCTACGTCGCGCTCGTCCTTGCCGAATGCGGCGTGATCGTTCCGGGCAACGCACTAAAATGGCCTAACACCGAGCCTTCGCCCGGTCGCTTCAACTTTGCCGACGCCGACCGCATTCTGTCGTTCGCTACCAAACACCAGCTTCTGGTGCGCGGCCACAATCTCCTGTTCATGAGGCCGAGAACTCTGCCCAAATGGCTTTCGGCCGAAGCCGGTCATCGAGACCGCCTGGAGCAATTGCTGTCGGACCACATCGCGACGGAGTGCCAACGCTATCCGCAGATCCGGTCCTGGGACGTGGTCAATGAGGCGATCGATCCCAAGACCGGCGCGCTACGCGCCGATATTTTGACGGCGGCGATGGGAGAAAAGGTGATCGACTTCGCCTTTGAAGCCGCCAGCCGTCAGGCTCCGCGCGCCCAGCTGGTCTACAACGATTATATGGATTGGAGGAGCAGCGCGCAGAAGCACCGCGCCGGCGTGCTGCGGCTGCTGGCAGACCTGCGCAAGCGCAACGTCCCGATCGGCGCGCTGGGCCTGCAGAGCCATCTGGGTCCGCGTTGGCGTGATCCCCCCACCGAGAGCATTACGCAAATGGAGAAGAACTGGCGCACCTTCCTCGACGAAGTCGTGGCCATGGGGTTCACCCTCCTGATCACCGAACTCGACATCCGGGACGTCCGGTTCCAAGGAAATCCTCAAGCCAGGGACCGTATCGAGGCCGACTACGTCCGCGCCTATCTGGACGTGACGCTGAGCTACCCGGCCGTGAAGCAGATCCTCACCTGGGGGCTGGTCGATAAGTACTCCTGGCAACGCAAGGTCGCGCCGCGCCGCGATGGCCAGCCCAACCGTCCCTTGCCTTATGACGATGATTACCGTCCCAAGCCGCTGCGTGAAGCCATTGCGGCCGCAATCCGCGCCGCCCCGGTTCGCGCCTGATTATGGCCCGCTCAAGCGGCCAGCGGCACATACCGCTGCAGCTTTCCCGCCTTCGTCTTCTGCAGGGATGCCACCTGCTCGACCACCACGTCTGGATCGGTGATCCCGTAGCTCGCCAAGGCCTCGTGCAGTTTCAAGCGCAGACGATCGGTGTCCACGCGGTCCTTGCTGCAATAGGCAAGATGGACGCCGCGCGGAGTCTGCCGGAACTGGTATTCCAGGATCTGCGGTTGCTCGATGATCGCCAGCTGCAGTGACGCGGGGTGGACCAGCACCGTCCCATAGCGGAATTTCTCAAAGGCGCGGCCGTGCACCTGCTTTACCTTGCGGTGGGCGCAGCCGCAGGCACAAGGCTTGTCATCCATCTCGAACACGTCATCGATGTAATAGCGGATGATGGGCAGCGCCTTGTTGTAGAGATTGGTGAAGTAGATGCCCGAGGAACGCCGGCTTGGTGCCACGGGCGCACCGTGCTCGTCGACCGGCTCGATGATCACCTGATCTTCGCTGACATGGAATCCATCGCCCGTGGGGCAAGGGAAGGTGCCGCCGCCCTCGCTGGTGCCCCAACAGGTCAGGATATGCGTGTTCGGCCAGGTGCGCCGAGCCAGCTTGCGGTTCTCCTCCGACATATGCTCACCGCCAAACGCCATCACCTTGGGACTGATCTTGAGGTCGCCGGCCTCGGCCACCGCCGCCAGCGCCGGGATAAGATGGGGATAGCAGGAGATCAGCTGCGGCTGCAGTCGGTTCAGTTGCGGCACCAGATCGTCCACCGAGCGCCAGCCCGAAAGGATATGCGTGTTGTTGCCGGGATCGGCGAAAATCCGTCCCACCACAAAGGAGCCGTGCGCCGAGCGTTCGGCGCCGATGCCGACAGTGCATCCCGGCACCACATTGCCACTCGCGTCGCGCGCATACAGGTATTTTCCGACGCTGCGCGACATGCCGCCCCAATTCATGGCGATCGCTGCCCAGTCATAGACGATGATGCCGGGCTGGCCGCCCGTGCCGCCCGAGGCCAAGAGGACGTTGTTGCCCCAGATGTAGAACTGGTCCTGCATGGTGCGCAGCGCCTGTTCGGCCTCACGTCGCGTCGCCCCGGGGATGGTGACGATATCGTCCCAGTTCTCCATCAGGTCGTTCTTGTTCATCACCGGAATACGCGCCAAGTCGGCCAGCGTGACGGTCGCCGCATCGATGTGCTCAAGGCGCCGCGCGTACCAAGGCGAATGCGCCTTGGCGAAACCCAGCATCTCGCGCAGCGCGCCGGCCTGATAGGCCTCGATCTGCTGGCGCGACCAGGACAGCCGTGAGATCAACTCCGGCATGATGCTCACCAGATAGGCGTAGTGCGCTGCCCGCTTGTCTTCGACGTTTTGCCCCATCATTCGCCCCCACGCGCCACACTATTAAATAGGCTGACAGACAACCATTGCGTGCAGTCAACCATGCTGGTTGCCTGATGTAAATGCACGCTGTCGCTCTACGAGTGGGCCGGGCTCGGGGGCGCCGTGCTGCCGCGCAGGATGAGCTTGTGGGGAAAGCGAATGTTTCCCGAGCGCGCATCACCGGGATGGATCAACGCCGAAACCACCACCTCGGTCATCTCGGGAATCGGTTGCCGGCATGTGGTCAGACGCGGCCACATGGCGTGGGCGAACAGCGTGTCGTCGAACCCCGCCACCGACAGGTCGTGGGGAACACGGAGATGGAAGCGCAGCGACGACGCCATGACGCCTCCCGCCATGTCGTCATTGCTGGCAAACACCGCGGTCGGACGATCGCGCAAAGCCAGCAGCTGATCACCGGCCAGCATTCCAGCCCGGTATGAGTAGTCGCCAACCGCGCAGAGTTCTTCGGCAAAGGGGATCGCAGCATCGGCCAAGGCACGGCGATAGCCTTCAAAACGCGCGATGGCATCGGCGTGATCGGGCCGGCCGTGGACGAAACCGATGCGCCGGTGCCCCAGGCTTATCAGATAGCCCGTCATCTCGTAGGCGGCTCTGACATTGTCGATATCGACGTCGATGAAGTCGGAGTCGCTGCCTTGCGGCGAGTAGCGCGCAATCGGCGTTTGCGTGCCCTTGAGAGCTTCAATCAGTTCCGGCTGATCGCTCAGCGGCGGCGTCAGGATGACGCCGGCCAGCTTCGATTGCGCCATCAGGCCGTTCACCTGGGCGACGATGTTGGGATTGTTGGGACGCAGGCATTCGACAATGAGGTGATAGCCCTCGTTCTGACACATCGTCAGCATCGCCATCTGGATCTGGGCGACATAGTTGGAGCCCGCCGCATGGCCGTCACAGAACAGACCCAACATCAACGAGCGCTGGCTGGCCAGTCCCCGCGCCAGCAGGTTGGGACGGTACGACAGATCGTCGATGGCGGCTTGGACGCGCAAACGCGTGGCAGCACTGACTGACGGCAGGCTGTTGATCACCATCGAGACGGTCTTGATCGAAACGCGCGCGCGCTTCGCCACGTCGTAGATGGTCGCGGCCTTGCTTTCGGAACTGCGCCGGCTGTGTTCACCCATCGCCAGACTGTAGCAGAAGGACGGGCTGACCGGGGGCGGCCAGTCGTCGCTTATTCAACGAAACGGTGAAACATTCCTCTACCGAGCGCAAATTCCCGTCTTTCAGCGCATTGCCGGACCAGTCGCCCCTTGCACGGCTCTGCCATTCATCACGGCGTGACGATGCGCACGGAAGCAGGCGCATGGCGACGCACGAGATCGGCAAGGCAGAGGAGATCGCCCTCATTCGGAAAGCTTTTGCGCCACGCCAATCCAATCCGGCGAAAAGCGTCGCCGCGAATGGGTCGGGTTTCAAGGTTATGACCGTGCGCATCCAGCGCCATGGCCGGCAGCAAGGTGCAGCCCATGCCCGCCGCCACCATCTGCCGGATGGTCTCCAGGCTGGTGGCACGGAAATCGGCCGCCTCGCCATTCGCCGCCGCGAGGCCGCAAAGCGCGAGCGCTTGGTCGCGCAGGCAATGGCCGTCGGTCAGGAGCAGAAGCCCGGCACCCTTGAGATCTTCCGGTTTGACGGTCTTCTTCTTGGCGAGCGGATCGCCAGTCGCACAGGCCAGGACGAACGGCTCATCGAACAATGGCGGCGCGACGAGATCGGCGTCGTCCACCGGCAAGGCGATCATCGCCGCATCGATGCGGTGCGCCTTCAGGCTCTGCAGCAGATTGGCCGTGAGGTCTTCCTGCACCGCCAGTTTGAACGCTGGATAGGTCTTGCTCAACGCCGGCAATAGCCACGGCAACAGGTAGGGGCTGAGTGTCGGGATGATGCCGAGACTGAGGGTTCCGCTCATCGGCAAGGCCCGCCGGCGAGCCTGAACGAGGATAGCATCCGCGCCTTCGACAACCTCACGCGCTCTGGGCAGAAGCGAGCGGCCGGACGGCGTGATCTCCAGCGTCTTGTTGGTACGCTCGAACAGCGCGACCCCGAGTTCGTCCTCCAGCTTTTTGAGCTGGGTGCTCAGCGTCGGCTGACTCACATGGCAGACCTCGGCGGCACGGCCAAAATGGCCGTGATCGGCCAAGGCGATGAAATAGCGAAGCTCTTGCAGGGTCATAGCTACAATATAACATATCTATCGATAATATAGAAACAATCTATTTTACAGATGGAACAATACTTCTATCCTGGCGTTGAGAACAGTTCGCAACTAGCGCCGAGCCGATGACCACCGCCGCATTAGCTCTCACCAATCAGACGGTCGCCGGCATCGGCGACGTGCTGCAGAACCGCCGCCGCGGCTGGCGCACGGCGCTGCTGTTTGCCGGTCCGGCGGTGATTTCGTCCATCGCCTACATGGACCCCGGCAACGTCGCCACCAATATCCAGGCCGGTGCCAAGTTCGGTTATTCCCTGTTGTGGGTGGTGTTGGCGGCCAATCTGGTCGCCATGCTGTTCCAGTCGCTATCCGCCAAGCTCGGCATCGTCACCGGCAAGAACCTCGCCGAGATGAGCCGCGAGCATTTCCCGCGCGGTGCGGTCTACGCCATGTGGGGCATCAGCGAACTCGCCGCCATGGCGACCGACTTGGCCGAATTCCTCGGCGGGGCGCTGGGCATCGCCCTGCTCTTCCATTTGCCTCTGATGGTCGGCATGGTGATCACCGGCATGCTCACCTTCGCCCTGTTGCTGTTCGAAAAGGGCGGCTTCCGGCCGATGGAGATCGCCATCGGCGTTCTCGTGGCGGTGATCGGCACCTGCTATCTGATCGAGCTCACCATCGCGCCGGTCGCCTGGCCGCAAGCCGCCCTGCACAGCGTTCTGCCCACGATGCCCGACGGCAGCGCCCTGATGATCTCAGTCGGCATCGTCGGCGCCACCATCATGCCGCATGCCATCTATCTGCACTCCGGGTTGACGCAGTCGCGCGGCCCGGCCCGCACTTCCGGTGAACGCGCCAAGCTGCTGCGCTTCTCCAACCGCGAAGTCATCGTGGCGCTGTCGATCGCCGGCCTGGTGAACATGGCAACCGTGGTGCTGGCTTCTTCGGCCTTCCACAGCGGCCATTCTGACGTGGCTGAGATCGAAACGGCCTATCATATGCTGACCCCACTGCTGGGCGCCGGCGCCGGCTTGGTCTTTCTGGTGTCGCTGATCGCCTCGGGCCTATCGAGTTCCACCGTCGGCACCATGGCCGGCCAGATGATCATGCAAGGCTTTGCGGGCTTCCACATCCCCGTCTGGGTGCGCCGCCTGGTGACCATGCTGCCAGCCTTTGCGGTGGTGGGTTTCGGCGTCAACCCGACCATGGCGCTGGTCATCAGCCAGGTCGTGCTGTCCTTCGCCCTGCCCGTGCCGATGATCGCGCTGGTGTGGTTCACCCGCCGCCGGGACATCATGGGCCGCTTTGCCAACACCCGCGCCACTGACTTCGCCGCCATTGCCGGAATGGCCGTGGTCCTGGCGCTCAACGCCGTGCTGCTGGCGCAGATGGTGTGGTCTTAGCCGTGCCTATCGCACATTGTCGGTCCGCCTGATGAAGTCGGCAACGCGATCGTGCAGCTGCTTCAGCGATTGCTCATGCGCGTACACCATATGCCCCGAAGGATAGTACTGGTACTCGATGTTGCCCATCAGATCGCGCGGGATCTGCAGGTGGTGCATTTCGTACCAGCCTTCGTAATAGGGCGTGGCAAGGTCGAAATAGCCGCCGTTGAGCAGCACCTTAAGGCTCGGGTTGTATTTCATCGCCATGGCGAGGTCGGGCATCACATTGGTGGTTGATTGCAGCGCCTGGCCGGCCCCTGGCGGCTGGTGCTTGTAATCCCAGGTCTTCCAGGTCGGGATGCCCGGCTTGAAGATCTTGCCCTGGCCGTATTTCAGCGTCGTGCGCACATAGTCATTGAACGCGGAGACATAGGCCGAGCTGATCGCCGCCGAATGCGGATCGTAGTCGGATTCCTTGCTCAAGGGTTCGATGGTCGGTCCCGAGAAGCGTGTGTCCAGGCGTCCCGTGGTCAAATCGGCCTTGTCCTGCAGCGTCTTTTCGAATTCCCCGCCATTGATCCGCAGATCGGCCTTGAGGATGTAGGAGACCGGCAGGCCGGTGTACTGGTGAAGCCTTTCGGCGATGGCGCGCCGCGACTTGTCGCCCAGGCTGTTGCCGGCCTCCAGGGCGCGGGCATAGTCGCCCATGGCGAAGTGCTCCACCTGGTGCACGAAGGCGACGAGATTGTCAGGACGCTTGCCGGGCAGCTTGTGGTGATACCAGGCGGTGGCGGCGTAGGTCGGCAGCGCCAGCTGATAGGGCAGATCAACGCCCGGATTGGTCTCCGGGGCGTCTGGGCTGAGATCGAAGTTGAGGATTTGCGACAGCATGATCACACCGTTGAAGTCGATGTTCTCTTCGGTCTCTAGCTCGTTCACCAGCACCGCCGAGCGCGTCGTGCCGTAGCTCTCGCCAAACAGGTATTTGGGCGAATTCCAGCGGCCGAACTTCGATAGGAACTGCTTGATGAACTGGGTGAAAGCGTAGGCATCCTGGTCGACGCCGAAGAACGCCTTCTCCTTGTCCTTGCCGGCAATGCGCGAAAAGCCGGTGCCCGGAGCATCGATGAACACCATGTCGGTCGCATCGAGCAGGGAATAGGCGTTGTCGACCAGCTTGTAAGGCGCGGCCGGCGTGTGGCTGTCATCGGCGGTCACCACCCGCTTGGGGCCGAAGGCGCCCATGTGCAGCCACACCGACGACGAGCCGGGGCCACCATTGTAGAAGAACGTGATTGGCCGTCGTCCCGGGCTTACCCCTTTGCGGAAGTAGGCAACGTAAAACATCGAGGCTTCGGCATCGGGATTGCTCGATTTCTCCTTGCCCTTTGGCTGCGCCGCCGAATCGTCCCAGCCCTTGGGATGCACAATCAAGGTGCCCGCCACGGCCTGGTAAGGCGTCGGGAGAACGCCGTTGTAAAGCACCCCGCTCGAAAGGCTTTCTTCGGTCTGGAAGTATTTCGACTTGACGGGGGCCGAGACCTTTACACTGCCGGATGCCAGACTGGCCGCGCCCAGAGCGGCCGTCGCCAAGGCAAGCCCCCCGGCCAGGACGATTGTTAATGCGCGCATTGCTCTCCCGCAGATTGTAGACTCGACTGTTGATGCTGGCATATGGACGCCCTGACGGAAACGGACGGTAAGGTAAAAGCGACGCAATCGCTCAAGCGGCGCTATGTAGTCTTGTGGCCGTCTCGGCAACAATCGATATTGTATGTTAATTCAAGGGGCTTGATTCGATGCAGGGAAAGACGCCGCGAAGGGCCGCCAAGAAACGGACCAGCGCGGCCACGATTTATGACGTAGCGCATCGCGCGGGCGTTTCGCCGATGACCGTCTCACGCGTGGTCAATGGTGAATCCAACGTGCGGGACGTTACCCGCGCCGCGGTCCAGAAGGCGATGCGCGAACTGCAGTTCCGTCCCAACAAGGCGGCGCGCAGCCTGGCCGGCGCCACCGAGATGCGCATCGGGCTCATCTACAACAATCCGTCTACGGCCTATTTTACCGAATTCCTCATGGGGGCCCTGGAAGGTTCTGGCCGCAACGGTGCCCAGCTCGTGGTCGACAAGTGCAAGATCGGCGACCAGCAAGCCGCTGCGGCGGCTGTCCGCAATCTGGCCAAGAGTGGCATCAACGGCATGGTGCTGACCGCGCCGATGAGCGAGTCTCCGGAACTGATCGCCGAATTGAAAGGGCTGGGCCTTGCCATCGTCGGCGTGGCGACCGGCTCCTTTTCCGGGGAGATGACCTGTGTCGGCATCGACGATTTCCGCGCCGCCTATGATATGACCAAGTATCTCATCGGCCTCGGCCATCGGCGTCTCGGGTTCGTCAAGGGCCACCCGTCGCATTCCTCGAGCCGGTTGCGCCATGCGGGATTCGAGGCGGCCGTGCGTGAGGCGGGCAGCCGGATGGAGAAGTCGCGCGTCGCTCAGGGCTACTACAGCTACCGCTCGGGCATGGAGGCAACGGAGGAGCTGCTGTCCGCAAAACAGGCGCCGACCGCAATCTTCGCCTGCAATGACGACATGGCTTCCGGCGTCATGTCCTTCGCGCATCGCAAAGGACTCGACGTGCCGCGCGACCTGTCGGTCGTCGGCGTTGACGACACGGTGGCCGCCTCGTTGTGGCCGGCACTGACCACCATCCGCCAGCCGATCTTCGACATCGCGTCCACCGCCGTGAACGTGGTGGCGCGCACGCTGCGGGACATGCGTGCCGGACGGAAGACCGAATGTCAGAGCATTCTGGTGCCCCACCTTCTGGTCGAGCGTGAGTCATCCGTACCGCCGCGCCGCCACGCCTGATCTGCAGTCCTGCCCGCGGCAGTGAGATGCCGACAAAACGCGATTTGTTCCGAAGCCGCAGCTAAACCGTCTTCAGCCCACGGCTGACGAAGATATCCTTCACCCGGGCGACGATCTCGGGGGAAGGTGGCTGCGTGTCCTTCAGCTGATAGGAAAGCTTCATCGCTTCCCATTTCGGCTCGCCCATCTTGTGGAACGGCAGCACTTCCACTTTGGCCATCTTCAGCCTGGCAGCGTAGTCCGCCAGCTTCTCCACATGCAAAAGGTTGTCGGTCCAGCCCGGCACCAGCACGTAGCGCAGCCAGGTGGTCTTACCCATCTCGGCCAGCCGCACGGCGAAGCGCAGCGTCGGGCCCAGTTCGGCGCCGGTCAGGCTCTTGTAGATGCCGGGGTCCCAGGCCTTGATGTCGAGCAGCACCAAATCAGTGACATCGAGCAGCGCCTCGCTGGCATGCTCGCCGAGGAAGCCGTTGGTGTCGAGCGCTGTGTGCAGGCCCATCGCCTTGCAGCCGGTGAACAGCGCCTGCACGAAGTCCGGCTGCGCCAGAGGCTCGCCGCCGGTGGCAGTGACACCGCCGCCGGTGCGCTCCAGATAGTGGGCGTAGACCATGATCTCGTTGAGGAGCTGGGCCACGCCCACTTTCTTGGCGTCCTTCATGTGCCAGGTGTCAGGGTTGTGGCAGTACAGGCAGCGCAGGTGGCATCCCGCCAGGAACACCACATAGCGCAGGCCCGGACCGTCCACCGCTCCGCCGGTCTCGACGGAGTGGACATACCCTTCCACATTGACACCCATGCCGCGCATGGAACGACCTCAATAAATCAGACGCACTGATGGAACGTGCGGTTGATGACATCCATCTGCTGCTCCCGCGTCAGCTTGATGAAGTTCACTGCATAGCCCGAGACGCGAATGGTGAGCTGCGGATACTGCTCGGGATG
>JBJKRM010000215.1:0-6322 GCA_046704685.1 Rhizomicrobium sp. | reverse complement strand
GCGAAGGCCTTCCAATTCGCCCGCTCGCACTCGCCGACCCAGCGCGTCATGGTCGATCAGTATCTGCCCGGCCCGCAGGTCTCCACCGAATCGGTGGTGGTCGACGGCGTCTGCCACACGCCGGGCTTCTCCGACCGCAATTACGAATACCTGGATCGTTACGCGCCCTATTTCATCGAGAATGGCGGCGACCTTCCCAGCCATTTGCCGCAGGACGTGCAGGACAGCGTCAAGGACGTCGTCGGCCGCGCCGCGGCCGCTCTCGGCATCACCAACGGCACGGTGAAGGGCGACATTGTCGTCCATGACGGCAAGGTGCACGTCATCGAGATGGCAGCGCGCCTGTCCGGTGGTTATTTCTGCACAAGAGAAATCCCGCTCAACACCGGCGTCGATTTCATCGGCGCGGCGATCCGCATCGCACTTGGCGAGCAGGTCGATCCGGCCGACGTCACGCCCAAGTTCAACCGTCATGTGGTGCAGCGCTATGCCTTCCCCGCCCCGGGCAAGATCGTGAAGATCTCCGGCGCCGAAGAGGCTGCGAAAGTGCCCGGTATCGAAGAAGTGCTGGTGACGGCCAAGATCGGCGACAGCGTGCGCAATCCTTGCGATTCCAACTGCTCGGCTGCCATGGTGCTGGCCGCCGCGGACACACGGGACGCCGCGCTCTCCGCCGCCGAACAGGCGCTGGCTTGTCTGAAGATCGAAACGGTGCGGGCATGAACGTTCTTATCGTTGCGGCCCATCCCGATGACGAAGTGGCTGGCGCCGGCTGTGCCATCGCCCGTCATGTGCAAGCGGGCGATGCGGTCAGCACCATGTTCCTGACCGACGGGGTCAGCGCCCGTGCCGCGGCGAGAGACGCCGACAGCGCCGCGCGGCGGCGTTGCGCCGAAAAGGCGGCGACCATCCTCGGCTACAGCGATCTGCACTTCCATGCCTTCCCCGACAACGCGATGGATTCGGTGTCGCTGCTGGAGGTGGCCCGCGCCATCGAGAAGGTGGCGGCCGATCTCAACCCCGACGTCGTCTACACCCATCACGCCGGCGATCTGAACATCGACCACAAGATCGCCCAGCGCGCCACGCTGACCTGTTTCCGGCCGTTGCCCAATGCGCGCGTGAAACGAATCCTCGCCTTCGAAGTGCCTTCGGCCACCGGCTGGGACTTCGACGGCCCCGTCTTCCAGCCCAATGTCTTCGTCGAGGCCAGTCCTTTCCTGAAACGCAAGCTGGAAGCGCTGGAAGCCTATGAGGCCGAGATCCGGCCGTTCCCGCACGCCCGCTCGCGCCAGTCGCTGGAAGCGCGCGCCGTGGCCTGGGGCACCCAGGTCGGCATTGCCGCCGCCGAGCCCTTCATGCTGATCCGGGACATCGTGACATGAGAGTCCTGGTGGTCGCCGCGCGTGTGGTCGGTCACCGCTGCCTTCAAGCCATCCTTGAAAGCGGCGCGGAGGTCGCGGCCCTGCTCTATCTCGACGATGCCAAGGCCAATGTCACCGTGGCCCATGAGGATTTCTCCGATCTCATCGCCCGGTATCATCTCAACGCCCGCGCCTTCACCAGCCTGAGAGGGGAAAAGGGCCGCGAGGCCTATGCCTTCGCCACGGCGGCCAAGCCCGATCTCGGCATCGTGGTGGGGGTTTCCGAATTGATCGGCGAAGAGATGCTGGCGCTGCCGCCCAAGGGCTTCATCGGCATGCATCCCACCCTCTTGCCGCAAGGCCGCGGCCGCGCCCCGATTCCCTGGGCGCTGATCCACGACCTGAAAGAGACCGGGGTGACGCTGTTCTATGCCGAGCCCGGCGCCGACACCGGCGACATCCTCGATCAGGAACGGGTGCCGATCTATGACAGCGACACGGCGCCGATCCTCGGATCGCGCACCGACGATGTGGCCTGCACCCTGTTGGTGCGCAACCTGCCCAAGCTCGCCGACGGTACCGCGAAGCGCATCAAGCAGGACGATGCCAAGGCCACCGAATGGCCGCGGCGGCGCCCCGAAGACGGCGTCATCGACTGGGGCAAGGATACCCGCGCGCTCTACAACTGGGTGCGCGCCCTGACCCATCCTTATCCCGGCGCCTTCACCTTCGCCGACGGCCGCAAGCTGTTCGTGTGGGCTGCCGCACCATGTGAGGACAATGAGACCGATGCCCCCGGCACCGTGCTGCGCGTCGACGGCGCGGCCTTCATCGCCACCGGCAACGGCGTCCTCAAGATCACCTCGGTGCAATGGAGCGGTGGTATTGAAGCGACCCCACAGGACGCCGGCCTGGAAGCCGGCATGCGATTGGGAGAGATGCCGTGACGGGGCTGCGGTTTTTCGCCTTCTTCCATCTCAATCTCGCCTATTCCTCCCTGGAAGAGGAACAGCGCGGCGACGTCATCGCCCGCTGCTACTGGCCGATGCTGAAGCTGGCCGAACGCTGCGGGCCGATCGGCGTGGAGGCCTCCGGCTTCACCCTGGAAGAGATCGCCGCGCGCGATTCCGCATGGATCAAGGAGCTCAAGCGGCTGATCGCAGCCGGGCGCGTCGAGTTCATCGGCTGCGGCTACAGCCAGATGATCGGCCCCTTGGTGCCGTGGCGTGTGACGGAGGCCAATCTCGCCATCGGCCACGACGTCTACAAGCGGCTCTTGGGCGTGAAGCCCACCATCGCCCTCATCAATGAGCAGGCTTATTCGGGCGGCCTGGTCGGGCTTTATCTCGATGCCGGCTATCACGCCATCATCATGGACTGGGACAATCCGGCGTCCAACCACGACTGGCCGGCCGAGACCGGTTATCGGCCGCAGCGGGCACTCGGTGCCGAGGGCCGCAGCATCGCGCTTCTGTGGTCGAACACGGTGGCGTTCCAGAAACTACAACGCTTCGCCCATGGCGATATCGAGATCGACGAATTCCTCGCCTATGTGCGCAGCCAGCGCCGCGACACCGAGCGGGCGCTCTGCATCTATGCCAGCGATGCGGAGATCTTCGATTTCCGGCCCGGACGCTACCGCACCGAGGAGAAACTGGGACAAGGCTCCGAATGGGCCAAGCTGGAAGAAGCCTTCCGGTGTCTGGCCGCGGAAGAGGACTGCGAACTGGTGGCGCCTTCCGCACTCTTGACGGACTCATCGGGTAAAGCCTTGCGGCTGGAAACCGCGGCGGCACCGATCCCGGTAAAAAAACAGCCGAAATACAACCTGTCGCGCTGGGCGGTGACCGGCCGCGACGACCTCGCCATCAATGCCGCCTGCGAAAGCCTTTATCGCGCCCTGGCGGCGCGCGATGGCGACAAGGCGGCCTGGAAGGAGCTCTGCACCGTCTGGGCCAGCGACTTCCGCACCCATATCACCGCCAAGCGCTGGGGCGCGCTGGACCGGCGGCTGCGCGCCGATCTGCTGCGCTGGCCGATCCCGCGGCCGCCGGACCCGCCCAAGCCGCGCGGCGACGAGATCAAGGACCGCCATATCGAGATCAATACCGGCACGCTTGAGGCCCGGCTCGACCGCCGGCGCGGCATGGCGTTGTCGCGCGTGGCCTTCGACGGCGTGCCGCTGATCGGCATGCTGCCGCACGGCACGTTCGACGAGATCGTGCTGCAGGCCGATTGGTACACGGGCAATTGTGTTTTCGAAGCCCCCGGCGAGCACAAGATCACCGACCTGGAATGGGGCCGCGCCTGGAGCTGGAAGGCGGGCGACGACACCATGGTCTTCACCCGCATCGAGACGCCCAAGGGACCGATCGAAAAGACGCTGCGCTTCCATGCCGATGCGCCGCGCATCGATTTCGACATCACCTTCCATTGGGCCGATTGGGGCAAGGGCTCGCTCCGGCTCGGCCATGTGACGCTGCTGCCCGACGCGTTCGATTGGCAGCGGCTTTCGTTAACGACCCACAACGGCGGTAAGGAAGTTGAAACCTTTGCGCTGGCCGGCGAGACGGTGGAGCACGGCGCGCCGGTATCGTTCTTGGTCTCGGCCTCCCACGGCCTCGGCATGACCGAGGGCTGGGCCGAAATCGGCGACGACAACAAGCGCGTGCGGATCGAGGTCGACCGCGCCACCGCCCCGCTTCTGGGACTTTTGACCCACCGGCGCTTGCGCGGCGGCATGTTCTGCCAGCTGGCGCTATCGGCCCTCGAGCTTGACGACACCCGCAAGCCGGCCGCCTTCGCCAACGGACCGCGGCGTTTTCGCTTCAGCGTAAATGCCTCCTTTCCGTCAGGGTCTTGTTAACCGCGTTCTGCAACGATTGTGTCCGACATGACGAGTGATAGTCCCATGGCCCAGAGGGCAAAGAAGGTGATTCTGGCAGGGGAAGACGACATCGCGGCCGAAACGGCGCTTCGCGATTTCTCCCAGCCTTGGCTCGATCTCAACGACAAGACGGTTCTTGTCACCGGCGGAACCGGTTCGTTCGGTAATCACTTCGTGAAGACCGTGCTGGACCGCTACAAGCCCAAGCGCCTGATCATCTTCTCGCGCGACGAGCTCAAGCAGTACGAGATGCAGCAGCGCTTCCCAGCGGAGCAGCATCCCTGCATGCGCTTCTTCATCGGCGACGTGCGCGACCGCGACCGTCTTGAACTGGCCATGAGCGGCGTCGATTACGTGGTACACGCCGCGGCGCTGAAACAGGTCCCCGCCGCCGAGTACAACCCCTTCGAATGCATCCGCACCAATGTGCTGGGCGCCGAGAACGTGGTCTATGCGGCGCTGCGCCGGAACGTGCGCAAGGTGATCGCCTTGTCGACCGACAAGGCGGCCAACCCGGTCAATCTCTACGGCGCCTCCAAGCTGGCTTCCGACAAGATCTTCGTGGCAGCCAACAATCTGGCCGGCGCCGATGGCACGCGGTTCGCCGTCGTGCGGTACGGCAACGTGTTCGGCTCGCGAGGTTCAGTGGTTCCGTTCTTCAAGAAGCTGGCGGAAAACGGCGCCGGCGAGCTGCCGATCACCGACACGCGCATGACCCGCTTCTGGATCACCCTGACGCAAGGCGTGAACCTGGTGCTGTCTTCAATGGAGATGTCGCGCGGCGGCGAGATCTTCGTTCCCAAGATTCCCTCCACCACCATCACCGGTCTGGCGAGCCTTCTGGGCCCGCAGCTGCCGCAAAAGGTGGTCGGCATCCGCCCTGGCGAAAAGCTGCACGAGACCATGATCCCGGCCGACGATTCGCATTGGACGCTCGAGCTCGAGGACCGCTTCCTCATCCTGGCAAGCTTTGCCGCCGCCTCGCGCGAAGCCTATCTCAATCGCGGCGCCAAGGCGGTGCCGGAAGGCTTTGCCTATTCCAGCGACAGCAATCCAGAACAACTCGATGCCCGCGGCCTGCAGCATCTGTTGGCGGAGGCTTACGCGTGAGCGCGCCCCTGCCGAAGGAGCAGGGAACGCCGTCCTTTCTGCCCTACGGCCGGCAGATCATCGAGGAGGACGACATCGAAGCCGTGGCCGCGGTGCTGCGCGGCGATTTTCTCACCACCGGCCCGCTGGTGGAGCGTTTCGAAGACGCCCTGTGCCAGGCGGTGCGCGCCCAAAACGCCGTGGTGTGCTCCAACGGCACCGCTGCGCTCTACATGGCCGCAAGGGCCCTCAAGCTCGACAAGCACTGCAAGGTGATCGTGCCATCGCTCACCTTCCTCGCCACTGCCAGCGCCCCGCACCTTGCCGGCGCCGAGATCGTCTTCGCCGACGTGGTTCGCGACACCGGATTGATGCGGCCGGCCGATCTGGAGAAGGCGATCGAGCGGGCCGGCAAAGCCGATGCGGTGTTCAATGTTCATCTCAACGGCCAGTGCGGCGCTGTGGAAGAGATCGCCGAAATCGCCCGCCGTCATGGACTTGCCGTGGTCGATGACGCCTGCCATGCCATCGGCACCACCTACAAGTTGGGCGGTCAGGACAAGCGGGTCGGCGAGAATGCGCTCAGCGACATGACCGTGTTCTCCTTCCACCCGGTGAAGACCGTGACCATGGGCGAAGGCGGCGCGGTCACCACCAATGATGCGGCGCTGGCCGAGGCGTTGCGGCGCGAGCGCAACCACGGCATGACGCGCGATGCGGCGGAATTCGCGACGACAGAAGACGCCTTCGACGCGCCAAACCGCGCCAATCCCTGGTATTACGAGCTGATCACGCCCGGTTTCAATTGGCGCGCCACCGACATCCAGTGCGCCCTCGGAATCTCGCAACTCGCCAAGCTTGATCGTTTCGCGGCGCGCCGCCGGGCGCTGTCGGCCGCTTATGATGCGCTGATGGCGCCGCTGGCGCCGGTGCTGAAACCGGTGGCGCATACCGACTGCCTGCCGACCCTGCATCTTTATCC
>JBJKRM010000214.1:0-4999 GCA_046704685.1 Rhizomicrobium sp. | reverse complement strand
CGCGATTCGGAGGGGGAGATTGCGCATGTCGGCCTTGGAGGACCGCAAGAGCATCATCGACGTGGCGGTGGCGGAGGATCAAGCCATCGGAGCCGGGGACGTGGACGGTTTCCTGGCCGTTCTGGCCGACGATTGCGTGATGCTGCCGCCCAATGCCAAGCCGGTCGGCGGCGAGGCCTTGCGGAGTTGGATCACCACCTTTCTCGAAAACGCCCAAGTGACGACGCAGAGCTACGCCCATCGCATCGTCGTGGTCGCGGACGACTGGGCCTGGCACGAATATGCCTGCCAGTGGGAGGTTAAAAGCAAAATGGGTGACGCCGTGACCACGCCGCGTTTCACAGGCCTTCACCTGATGCGGCGTGACGCCGAAGGCTGGAAGATCGTGCGCAATATCTGGAACCTCGATCCGGCCTGACTGTCGATGGCGGCCCGGTTGCGCTACGATGCGCCATCGGAGGGGCGATGTTCACGACCGTGTCCGCACTGCGCGATCCGTGGGAAGCACACATGCTGTGCGGGCGGCTGATTGCCGAGGGCATTCCGGCAATGGTCGAGCATGAGTTCCACGTCGGCAACAACTGGGCCATTTCGACGGCGTTGGGCGGCGTCAAGGTGCAAGTGCCGTGGTACTGGCAGGAAGAAGCCGAGACGATCGATGGATTGTGCCGCGATGGCTTCTACAAAGCCGAGTTGGTGCGCGAATTCGGCGATCTTGACGATGTGCGCTGCCCGCATTGCGGCGGCGCGGAATACCGCAAGCGCCGACCATTCCCCAGGGCCACGGCGGCGGTCACCTTTTCGCTTTTTGCCGGCACCGTGTTGCCGCCGGTCGGCTGGATCTATCATTGCGAGGCGTGCAAACAGGAATACCACTATGCTCTCTGTCCGGTCGGCATCGGCCGGTGGGCGAAGGTGTTCGTCGTCAGCGCATTTGGCACGCTGATTGCCTCCTTTGCGGCGTACATCATATGGAGCGGATTTCCCTTGATCGTCGGCAACAAGGTCGGATTGATCGGCGTCGTCATGGCGCTGCTGATCGCGGCGCGCTGGGGAGCCAGGCGCTTCCTGAGCGAGCCGGGCGAGACCTCCTGAGAGGCCGAATTCGGGACTTGCGTAAACTGTCGCCGAACTCACCAGCGCAACGACATGCAGGACAGGCCGGCGTCGAGCTTGGCGACCTCTGCCACCGGCAGAAGGTTGACCGTGAAGCCCATCTGCGCGATCGCTTCGGCAGTGCGCAGATAACGCTCGCCCACCAGCACCACGCCGTTGAGGCGCAGCAAATTGGCCGCAGCTTCCTCGCCGTCCGGGGTGACGATCACCCGGAACCCTTCGAACACGCCATCCATCGCCCTGGTGGCGACAATGGTCTCCTCGTCGAGCAAGGCGGCGCCCGACTTGAAGTGCAGGACACCGGGCGGTGTCTGGGCGATGGTCACGCTGCGGCCGCGAGCGGCGAGATGGCGCTGCAAGGCTTCGGCGCCGAGGCGGTTGGTGCGTTCCGACAAGCCAACGAAGACCGTCTTGG
Source organism: Rhizomicrobium sp. (assembly GCA_046704685.1). GTDB lineage: Bacteria > Pseudomonadota > Alphaproteobacteria > Micropepsales > Micropepsaceae > Rhizomicrobium. The sequence continues at coordinate 3,468 of JBJKRM010000214.1, read as the reverse complement.
GCGCAATGAGGACGTCACCGCCGTCGGCATATTCGCCGACACCAAGTTCCTGCACATCGGCAAAATGGCGCGCCAAGGCGCCGCGCATGTCCTCGCGCTCACCCAGCCGCGAAGGCGCACCGGGACGCAAGAGCACCGCCCCTTCCGGGAAGGCGAGCGCGGTGTCCTCCACGAACACCGAATCCGGATAGGTCTCCAGCGGCGGCAGGATATCGATGGCGAGGCCTGCCTCGACCAGGGCGTCGCAATAGGCGCGATGCTCGCGCAACACGCCGTCGTAGCTGGGTGTGGCGCCGGCATCGCTGCGCAGGCCGTTGATGACGGACTTGCCGGGTTCGCGAACAATAGCCTTGGAAAATTCGAAGACGCGCATCGGCCCCCTCCTCGACAGAGCGATTCTGCGCGCCTCTGCCACAAAACAACAGAGGCTTGTGGCGCAGGCCGGTTCACGGAACTATTCTAAACCTTGCAACAAAGGAATGGATCATGCCGAGCGACACCCAACAAGAGCCCCGCGGCCAGCTGACCGTGCGGGTGATGGCGATGCCCGCCAACACCAACGCCAATGGCGACATCTTCGGTGGTTGGGTGTTGAGCCAGATGGACATCGCCGGCGGCATCGCCACTTCGGAGCTGGCCAAAGGCCGCACCGTGACCCTGAAGCTCGACGGCATGACTTTTCACAGGCCGGTGAGGGTGGGCGATACGCTGTGTGTCTACACCGAGATCGAACGCGTCGGCACGACATCGATGCAGGTGCATATCGAGGCCTGGGCCCGGCGCTTTCTCACCCATGCGCGCGAGATGGTGACCGACGCCACATTCATCTTCGTCGCCATCGACGACAACGGCCGACCGCGACCGGTGTCGTCAAAAAACTGAGGGCATCGCCCCCAGGGGCACGAACAGCATTGCGGCACGCGGGCTCGACCTGGAGGGCGCTTAGGTCACCTACAAGGCCTTCAGCGCATAGGGGGGTATGCGCCAAATGGATGGATGGGGTTGCCGCGACGGGGCACACTTGTCCGGCGCAAAAGATGAGGCAAGCCATGGCAAATCCCTTTGTTCACATCGAGCTCAACACCACCGATCACCGCCAAGCCAAAGAGTTCTATGGCCAGCTATTTCAGTGGGAACTCAAGGACATGGATATGGGGGCACATGGCACTTACACACAGATCGGCGTGGGCCAGGGCACCGGTGGCGGCATGATGCAACACCCCGTGCCGGGGGCTCCGTCGCAGTGGGTGCCTTATGTGGACGTCCCCGATCTGGCAGCGGCGACCAGGAAGGCAAAAGAGCTGGGCGCCCAGGTGATGCAGGAGAACGTGTCGGTGCAGGATATGGGCTGGTTTTCCATCATCGCCGACCCGACCGGCGCGGTGCTGGGGCTGTGGCAGACGAAGAAGAAGTAGCAGCCGACAAACAAAAATCCCGCCGGAGGGATCCTGCGGGGTTTCGCCCGAATTGGTGAAGGAGAATTCTCTCCTTGGCAGAACTGGCGGCGTCCCACAGGCGCGGGTTTCAGCATTGCGCAGGAATATTCACTCCATTCCCGCCCATCCGCTCGGTTTTGACGTGGCTTCCCTTGGAGATACTATGATCACCGCGTATGGCAGCGGGAAGATCGGTGAATTCGCGCCAAGAACAAGAGCTTGAAGCGCTGCGCAACGAAATTCGGGCAGTGTTTCCTCCTGAACGCATTCTTTCCGAGCTGGGAGGGGGTGGAAAAGTCCGCGGCGCCGTGCTCGGAGCCGCGCTTGTTCTGGTGAAGGACATTGCCGACGCGTTGCTTGCGGCGGTCGAGCCGGCTGCGGCGGGCGCCGAGTTGAACGAGAGTGAATCGTCGCTCGCCTTCTATGCCATCCATATCCTGGGCGGTGCGCGTGACACCCGCCTGTTTCCGCTGCTCCTACGCGTATTGAGCCTGCCGGACGAGCAACTCGATGGGTTTCTCGGCGACTCGCTCACGGAAACGATCAAGCGCGTGGCGATCGGTTCCTTCAACGGCGATTCCGACGCCGTTTTCGCATTCATCGCCGACACCCGCTCCGATGAATATGCCCGCCTTGCATTGCTCGAGGCGGCAACCTTTCTCACCTTCGAAGGACGGATCGATGCCGCAACCTTCAAACGCTTCCTCGTGCGTTTCGACGACGAACGCCTCGCACCCGACGAGGACATGGCCTGGTGGGGATGGACCGAGGCGATCGCATTGCTGGGATTGGCCGATCTCGCTCCCCGCGTGGAGGCGGCATGGCGTGACGGGCGCCTTGAGGAGGAGTATTCCGACCTCGCCTACTTCTTCGGCGATTTGAAGCGGGCCGAACGCGATCGGGACGACCCCGCGCGGTTCAAGGACGCCGGTCTGGGCTATATGGAGGACCTCGGAGACGAACTGGACTGGATCGTCAATCGCCCCGGCGATGACGGCGAGAGCGAAGCGGGCGATTTCACGCGCGATTCCATGGATTTTGAATCGTCATCGGACGACCGGCCCTATCTCAACCCGCTGCGCCATGTCGGCCGCAACGATCCGTGCCCGTGCGGCAGCGGCAAGAAGGCCAAGCGTTGCTGCCTGGCCAGCTGAGCACAGCCCACCCAGGCCAGATTGATCGAACAGCTTAAAAACAAAAGCTCCGCCGGATTTCGCCGGCGGGGCTTTGCTTGAATTTGTGAAGGCGATTTTCTGCTTGGCGCTCACGCTTTCGCGCAGGCGCTCGTTCTGTCCTTGGCAGGACTGGCGGCGACCTACTCTCCCGCGGCTTGGGCCGCAGTACCATGGGCGCTGGAGGCTTTAACGGCCGAGTTCGGAATGGGATCGGGTGGAATTCCTCCGCTAGGATCACCAGTCCGGCTAAGGACAGAACATACGACACTCTAGAGTCTGAGTTTGTTGCCCCACCCCCTTCGGCCGCTGGCGCGGCCACTTCCCCTCAAGGGGGCAGAAGGTGGTGCTGTCTGGATTTCTTACCAGACATGGAACGAGGGTGCTTGACGATCAAGAGTTACAATCGAGCGATTAGGACCAGTAAGCTCAACGCATTGCTGCGCTTACACACCTGGCCTATCAACGTGGTCGTCTTCCACGGCACTCGAGGGAAACCTGGTTTTGAGGTGAATTTCCCGCTTAGATGCTTTCAGCGGTTATTTCGTCCGCACTTAGCTACCCGGCGATGCAGCTGGCGCCACAACCGGTCCACCAGAGGTGCGTTCGTTCCGGTCCTCTCGTACTAGGAACAAGTCCTCTCAAGTTTCCAACACCCACGGCAGATAGGGACCGAACTGTCTCACGACGTTCTAAACCCAGCTCACGTACCACTTTAAACGGCGAACAGCCGTACCCTTGGGACCGGCTACAGCCCCAGGATGTGATGAGCCGACATCGAGGTGCCAAACCGCACCGTCGCTATGGACGCTTGGGTGCGATCAGCCTGTTATCCCCGGCGTACCTTTTATCCGTTGAGC
>JBJKRM010000213.1:0-8693 GCA_046704685.1 Rhizomicrobium sp. | reverse complement strand
CCGATCATGAAGGTACGCCGCTCCATCATGCCGGATTCTGGCCGGCATGATGGGCGGTTGTTGATTTAAAGTGCGCGCTGGATCGTCTCGACTTCGAAGGCTTCGATGACGTCGCCTTTCGAGAGGTCCTGGTAATTGGTGAAGGCCATGCCGCATTCCTGGCCGGTCTGCACCTCGCGCACCTCGTCCTTGAAGCGCTTCAAAGTCGACAGCTCACCTTCGTGGATCACCACATGATCGCGGATGAGGCGCACCTTGGCGCCACGCCGCACCACCCCTTCGGTAACGCGACAACCCGCGACTTTGCCCACTTTGGAGATGTTGAAGACCTCCAGGACCTCGGCATTGCCGAGGAACTTCTCGCGTGTCTCTGGCGCCAGCATGCCCGACAGAGCCGCCTTCACGTCATCCACCACGTTGTAGATGATGTTGTAATAGCGGATCTCGACGCCATCACGCTTGGCCCGTTCGCGCGCCTGCTTGTCGGCGCGGACGTTGAAGCCGATGATCGCCGCACCTGAGGCATGCGCCAATATGACGTCGCTTTCGGTGATACCGCCGACGCCCGATTGCAGCACCTGGGCACCAACTTCGTCAGTGCCGAGTTTGGCGACAGCACCTTGAATGGCTTCGGCAGAACCCTGCACGTCGGCCTTGATCACCAATGGCAGCAGCTTCTTTTCACCCGCGGCCCGCTGCTTGAGGAGCTGATCGAGGGTCTGGCGCGAGCTCGTCGCCTGGCGGGCCTCGCGGCGCTTGCGGGCACGGTATTCGGTGACGTCGCGGGCACGCGCTTCGCTGTCCACCACGACGAACTCGTCACCGGCTTCCGGTGCCCCAGAGAGGCCGAGGATTTCCACCGGTACGGCAGGACCGGCGTTCGGCACCGTCTCGCCGCGGTCGTTCTGCAACAAGCGCACCTTGCCCCATTCGGAACCGGCCACCACGATGTCGCCGACCTTGAGCGTGCCGCGCTGCACCAGTGCCGTTGCCACCGGGCCGCGGCCGCGATCGAGCTTGGCTTCGATTATGGCGCCTTCCGCCGTGCGGTCGGGATTGGCCTTCAGATCAAGCACCTCGGCCTGCAGCAGGATCAGTTCTTCCAGCTTGTCGAGACCGGTCTTCTTCTTGGCGGAAACTTCCACCGAGATGGTTTCACCACCCAGGTCTTCCACCTGAATCTCGTGCTGCAGCAGCTCGGTTTTCACCCGCATCGGATCGGCATCGCCTTTATCGATCTTGTTGATCGCGACGATCATCGGAACATGCGCCGCCTTGGCATGCGCAATGGCTTCCACTGTCTGGGGCATAACACCGTCGTCCGCGGCCACCACCAGCACCACGATGTCAGTGACCTTGGCGCCGCGGGCACGCATCGCTGTGAAGGCGGCGTGGCCGGGCGTGTCGAGGAAAGTGATCTTGGCGCCTGAATGCAGCATCACCTGATAGGCACCGATGTGCTGTGTGATGCCGCCGGCTTCGCCGGTGGCAACGTCGGTCGCACGCAGAGCGTCGAGCAGGCTGGTCTTGCCGTGGTCAACATGCCCCATGACGGTGACAACCGGCGGACGGGGCTTCAGCTTCTCTGTATCGTCGGCGCCACCCTTCAGACCTTCCAGCACGTCGGATTCGGCGACGCGCTTGACCGTGTGACCATATTCCGAGGCGACAAGCTCGGCCGTATCGGCGTCGATCACGTCGTTCACCGTTGCCATGATGCCGTTTTTCATCAGCACCTTGATGACGTCCACCGCACGCCGTGCCATGCGGTTGGCAAGCTCCGATACCGTGATGGTTTCCGGGATGGTGACTTCGCGCGGACCAACCGGACCGGCGGCTTGCGTCGACGTGCCCTTGTTGACGCGCTGCAGATGGCGGCGGAACGAGGCAACAGAGCGAACGCGCTCATCATCACCGGACAACGCCTTGGTGACGGTTAGCTTGCCACGACGGCGGTCGCCATCGCCGGCCTTCTTGACGGCCGGAGTTTTCACCGGCGCCTTGGCGCCCTTTTTCGGCGCGGCCTCTTCTTCCTCTTCGGCGACCAGACGGCGACGCGGGGTGTCCGTTGCCGGCTTGGGAGTCGTTGGTGCGGCCTTAGCGGCTGGACTCTGCGTGGTGGCGGCCGGCGCCCCTTCGTCTTTTTTCTCCAGTCGCCGCTGGGCTTCAACCTCGGCGCGTTTCTTTGTGGCCTCTTCGGTGGCTTTGCGGGCTTCTTCCTCGGCCTTGCGCTTGGCGGCGGCTTCGCGTTCCTTCTTGAGGCGTACCTCCTCCTCGGCGCGCCGCTTGGCGTCATCTTCGGCCTGCCGGCGCTGCTCCTCTTCATAGATCTTGGCGTCGGCGAGCGCCGCGCCACGCCGCGCCTTCTCTTCTTCGGTCAGTTGGCGCAGCACCACACCGGGACGGGCTGAACCCGAAGCGGGTGGCGGCGTTGCAGGCGCGGCCGGCGCCGACGGCGCAGCAGCAGCCTTTGGCTTAGCCTCCTTGGCCGTAGAAGCCGCCTTGCCCGGCTCTATGCGGGTGCGCTTCTTCTCGACCACCACCGCTTTCGTACGACCGTGACTGAAGCTCTGCTTAACGGTGGAAGTCTCCGTCTTCTTCAACGACAGCGTCTTGTGCCCGGCGGCCGGGCGGCGGGTGGAGGTGTCTTTCGTATCGCTCATAACTTGCTTTCGTTCTGGGCCAAGCCCCGTATGTTCGGCAGCTCGCCACGCAAGCTTGCCAGTCTCTTCGCATTCAACTGCAATCGATCCGCCAGAGCACCGGGCCTGACGGCGGCGTGTACCACATTCTCTCGGCCCAAAGCCAAGCTGAGCTCGGACCGTGCCAAGACGATGAGCGTCTCGATGTCGAGCCCGCGACTCTTGGCGGCCGACCGAAGCTTGCGGCAGCCGTCATCTCCGGCATCGGCCGCTGCGAAAAAGATCGCCGGCGGAACCTTTTTGTCTAACGCACGCAATACGTTGTCAAAGCCGGCGTCGAGTAGTCCGGCACGTCTGGCCATCCCCAGATCGGCGGCGATCCGCGTCACGATCAGCCGCTCAAGGTGAGCCGCCAGATCGGGCGGCACGGACACCTTGCATTTCGCGGCTTTGGCGAAATCATTCTTGGCCATAGCCTTGGCCACGGCAGACCGCTCGACGGAAAGCCACAGGCCGCGGCCAGGCAGCTTGGCGTCTAAATCGGGAACAACGCCGCCGTCCGGTCCCACAACGAAGCGGACGAGCTTTTCCTCCGGCAGAACCGCGCCGGTGGGGATGCTGCGCCTCTCGCGAATGGCTGCCTCATCGTCTGAGGTGGCCGCCAGCATGAGGCGCCCTCCACATCAAGCAGGAAAAATCCCGAAGCAGTGCTTCGTACTCCCTCAAGATGGCCGAAAGGCCGATTTATATATCTGGTCCTCAGCGGCTTGCCTATCCGCTAAAGGCCCATTATTCGCAAATGGTTAGGCGTCCGATTCCGGCGTTTCCCCGGCTTCTTCAACCTCTTCCTCGTCCACTTCGCCGTCTTCTTCCGGCAGGGCTTCGATCCAACCTGCCTTGACGCGCGCCTTCATGATGATGGCGTTGGCATCAGCGGCGGTCAGATTGAAACCTTCCAAGGCTCCGGGAACGCGCACACGTTCCTTGTCCTTGCCAGTTTCATAATAACCGATCAGATCGTCGGTGGCACAACCAGCCAGATCCTCCAGGTTCTTAACCTCGTGCTCGCCAAGTGCAACCGCTATGGCCGACGTGACACCGTCCACTTCCAGCACTTCGTCCTCGACACCCAGCTCGCGGCGGCGGTCGTCCATTTCCTTGTTGCGGGCCTCGAGGAATTCGAGGGCACGCTGCTGCAGTTCCTGGGCCGTCTCGTCGTCGAAGCCTTCCACCGAAGCCAATTCGTGAAGATCGACATAAGCGACGTCTTCGATTTCAGCGAAGCCCTCCGAGGCCAGCAACTGGGCCACGGTCTCGTCGACGTCGAGCGATTCCATGAACAGCTTGGTACGCTCGGTGAACTCCTTCTGGCGGCGCTCCGATTCTTCCGCCTCAGTCAGGATGTCGATCTGCCAACCCGTAAGCTGGGAAGCCAGACGCACATTCTGACCACGACGGCCGATGGCAAGCGACAGCTGTTCGTCGGGCACCACCACTTCTACGCGATGGGCGTCTTCGTCCAGAACCACCTTCGACACTTCCGCCGGCGCCAGGGCGTTGACGATGAAAGTCGCCGGTTCGGCGTTCCACGGGATGATATCGATACGTTCGCCCTGCAGCTCCTGTACCACGGCCTGCACGCGCACGCCGCGCATACCGACGCAGGCACCAACCGGATCGATCGAGGAATCCTTCGAAATCACCGCGATCTTGGCACGGGAACCGGGATCGCGCGCCACGGCACGGATCTCGATGATGCCGTCATAGATCTCCGGCACTTCCTGCGCGAACAGGCGCACCATGAATTGAGGATGGGAGCGCGACAGGAAGATCTGCGGGCCGCGGCTTTCCTTGCGCACGTCATAGATGTAGGCGCGGATGCGGTCGCCGGTGCGGAAATTCTCGCGCGGGATCATCTCGTCACGACGCACCACCCCCTCGGCACGACCGAGGTCGACCACGACCGAACCGAATTCGGAGCGCTTGACGATACCGTGGATGATCTCGCCGATGCGATCCTTGTATTCTTCGTACTGGCGGGCGCGTTCGGCTTCGCGCACGTTCTGCACGATCACCTGCTTGGCGGCCTGGGCGGCGATACGCGTGAATTCCACCGGCGGCAGGGTTTCGGCGATGATATCGCCGACCTGCGCCGCGGGATTGCGGGCCCGGGCATCATCCAGCGATATCTCGGTCTTGTCGTTCTCGACCAGCTCGACGACATGCAGATAGCGCGAGACGTGCGTTTCACCGGTCTTGGGGTCGATCTCGACCTTGATCTCGTTCTCACCGCCGTAGCGGGCCTTGGCGGCGCGCTGCATGGCTTCTTCCATAGCGCCGAGGACGACCTGTTTGTCGATCGACTTGTCGCGCGCGACCGCATCCGCGATCTGCAGAAGTTCGGTTCTGTTTGCAGCAATTGCTGCCATGACTAGTGCTCCTTATGCGCCTCGCGCGCCTTCAAATCTTCTTCGATCAGCTTGTCGGTGAGGATGAGCTTGGCTTCCGCGATAGCGCGGAAAGGAAAAACGAGACGGTTGCCGCCGGTCTCGATCACAACCTCCGAGCCATCCAAACCCAAGAGCTGACCCCTAAAACGCTTGCGGCCGTCGATGGCGGCGGCCAACTCAATCTTGACCTCATGGCCTGACCAACGGGCGTAATCGGCGAGCCGTGTCAATGGCCGGTCAATGCCGGGCGAAGAAACCTCCAAGAGGTAGTCGCCTGCGATGACTTCTTCGTGGTCGAGGAAATCCGAGAGGGCGCGGGACAAGTCGGCGCAATCATCGACGTTCATGGAACCGTCGGCGCGCTCAGCCATCACCTGCAGAGTTTTGGTCTTGCCGCCCATCAGGCGCAGGCGCACCAAACGAAACCCCGCCGCCTCGACGACCGGCTGAATGATCGGTTCCAGGTGCGAAACAGCGCTAAGTATCGGAAACTCCTCAGGCAAACCCTTTTCCCGCGGCGGCCTCCTTAGACCACCACACAACAGCATTGTGTTGTCCGGAATAGGCGCTATGTAGCCTTGGACTGGCCAAATTACAAGATCGCCGGGATCGAATCCTACTGTTTGGGTGGCACGCTTACATCAACCACACTCTGCTCGTGGGCCGGGGCCTTTTTGGCAAACAAATCACTAACCGGTGTCGGGCTGGACAACATGAAAATCACCACTGCTATCATCGCAGCCAGGAAGACCCCGGCCAGCAGTATGGTCCCCATGTCGCCGGGGTGAGGCCACTCCCACCGAACATCGTCGGTGTCATCGTCGTCCGGATGGCTCATGTTATCACTCTAAACCCTTATCTTCCGGGGAGATAGACACTCGATGTGGCGGTCCGATCATGCGCCTCAGGTGCGCCTAAACTGGAAATAAGACGGCGGGCCGTGCAGCGCCTTGGCCTCATAGCGCGTTTGTGGCCAGTTTGCCGGCCGTCGTGTCCAATCGCCGGCTTCCGTCGCCGTCCAGGCAAAGGCCGGATGTGCCATGGCCCGCTCTAGAGTCCATGCCACATAGCCGGCATCATCGCTGGCGAACCGCCACTCCCCGCCCGGTTTCAACACGCGGGCGAACGAGTCCAGCATCTCCATCTGGATGAAGGGCCGCTTGTGGTGGCGTGTCTTGGGCCAGGGATCGGGAAACAGGATGAAAACCCGGCCCAGTGAACCGTCGGGCAGTGCCGCGATAATGTCACGTGCATCACCTTCGTACAGACGCAAATTGGCCGGTGGATCAGTGGCCAGATGGGACAGCAGTTTGCACAAGCCTGCTTCATAGGGTTCGGCACCAATCAGTCCGACGTTGGGATGCGCCCGCGTCAGGCTCAGCAGATGCTCGCCGGCGCCGAATCCGATCTCAAGCCAGACGTCATCGACCGTGGGCGAAAAATAACTGCGTGGATCGGCGCCAGAAATGAGCTTCAGCGCCATTTGGGGCAGCAGCGTCTTGTGCAGATCTTCCTTGTGCGCGGAGAGCTTCGGCCCCTTGCGACGGCCATACAGCTTACGCGGAAAGTGCTCGCTCACGCGCGTCCCCGATTAAACAAAAGGCGGGCTGGTCTCCCAGCCCGCCTTCGTAATCCTATCACCACGCCTTTAGAACGCGCGCTGGAGCGCATCCACAAGGTCGGTTTTCTCCCAGGAGAAGCCGCCATCGGCCTCCGGCGGGCGACCGAAATGACCATAGGCGGCGGTGCGGGCATAAATCGGCCGGTTGAGGCCAAGATGCTCGCGGATGCCGCGCGGCTTCAGGCTCATCAGTTCCGGCAGAAGCTTCTCCAGCTTGCTTTCCTCAACTTTGCCCGTGCCGTGTGTGTTGACATACACCGACAGCGGATCGGAAACGCCGATCGCGTAGGAAATCTGAATGGTGCAGCGATCCGCCAGTCCCGCCGCGACAACATTCTTGGCGAGATAGCGCGCCGCATAGGCCGCCGAACGGTCCACCTTGGTGGGATCCTTGCCCGAGAAGGCACCGCCGCCATGCGGGGCCGCACCGCCATAGGTATCGACGATGATCTTGCGTCCCGTCAGGCCGCAATCGCCGTCGGGCCCGCCGATCACGAAGGCGCCGGTGGGATTGATGTGCCAAATAGTGTTTTTGTTGATCCACTCTGCCGGCAGCGATTCACGCACATAAGGCTCCACAACCGCCCGCACATCATGGGAGGTCATCGCGGCATCGAGGTGCTGGGTGGAGACCACGACCTGCACCGCTTCCACTGGCTTGCCGTCGGCATAGCGCAAGGTCACCTGGCTCTTGGCATCCGGGCCCAGCTTCGGCTCCTTGCCGGCATGGCGCGCCCTGGCCATCAGCTGCAGGATTTTGTGGCTGTACAGGATCGGCGCCGGCATCAATTCCGGCGTTTCACGGCAGGCATAACCGAACATGATGCCCTGGTCGCCGGCACCCTCGTCCTTGTTGCCGGCGGCATCAACGCCCTGGGCGATGTGGGCCGACTGGGCGTGCAGCAGCACTTCCACGACGGCGCCGGTATGGTGAAAACCTTCCTGCTCATAGCCGATATCGCGAATGGCAGCGCGAGCGGCGGCTTCCACGGCTTCGGAATTGATCTGCTTGGGGCCGCGCGTTTCGCCGGCAATCACCACGCGATTGGTCGTGGCCAGCGTCTCACAGGCAACGCGGATATCCCAAGGCGAAAAGCCATGCTTCGGCCCTTCGCGGAAGAACAAATCCACGACCTCATCGGAAATGCGATCGCACACCTTATCCGGGTGTCCTTCCGAAACGCTCTCGCTGGTGAACAGATATTCTGACCGCGCCATATGCAAAACCCTCTCAACGCGCCCAAGCGGCGCTCCGTTGAGGCTGACTCCTTGCAGCAAATCCGCCGGGGGTCAACAACATATGCACATTTCGGCATATGTTTTGCGCGCGCGACGGAGTCGCGGGCCGCCTTCCGGCGCATAGAATGCGCCATATATGTAAAAAATCCTTTTTATACCAGTGGTTTACAGGATAAACCGCGACAGATCCTGATCTTTCGCCAGGTCCTCGACGCGGCTGCGGACATAGGCGGAGTCGACCACCACCGTCTCGCCCTGCTTTTCCGAGGCGACGAAGCTGATGTCGTCCAGCACCCGCTCCATAATGGTTTGCAGCCGGCGGGCCCCGATGTTCTCCACCGTGTCGTTAACGCTTGCCGCAACGTCGGCAATCGCCCCGATACCGTCTTCGGTGAATTGCAGGGTGACGCCTTCGGTCTGCATCAGGGCGACATACTGCTTGATCAGGCTGGCTTCCGGCTCGGTGAGAATGCGCTGCATGTCATCGCGGCTCAGCGCCTTGAGTTCCACCCGGATCGGCAGACGCCCTTGCAGTTCGGGCAACAGGTCCGACGGCTTGGCGGTGTGGAAGGCACCGGAGGCAATGAAGAGGATGTGATCGGTGCGTACCTGGCCGTGCTTGGTGGCGACCGTGGTGCCTTCGATCAGCGGCAGCAGATCGCGCTGCACGCCTTCGCGGCTGACATCACCGCCACCACGCCGTTCCGAGCGAGCGCAAATCTTGTCGATTTCATCCCAAAA
>JBJKRM010000212.1:0-2978 GCA_046704685.1 Rhizomicrobium sp. | reverse complement strand
CATTGGGGCCGCCGTAATCGATCACCATGGTCTTGCCGGCGCCGGTCTCTGGGGCTCCGAGGCGTTCGTCGTTGGCGACGGCCCCTGCCCGCTCCGTCAGCGCGGCATCGGTGAGATCGAGGTTGATGAAGCCGGGACCGGCGATCTCCACCTTGGCGAAGATGGTGTTTGCCTTCAGGCGGTCGGCAACCTTCTGCGCCAGGGCCCGCGGATTGGTCTTCGCGGCTTTTGCGGCAGTAAGCGCGCCGTTGCACTGGAACTGCGCCAGATCAGGACGGTCGGAGGGTTTCACCAGCCCAAATTCGGCAGACAAGCCTTCGGCCGCGAACGCAGCTCCGGCGATCGCGGAAAGCTCGCGGGTCAGTGCCGTCATGGCGCGTACTGCCCCATCTTCTTGTTGTAGGCGAGCTGCGCCTTGGTCAACTGGAAGCCGACCAGCAAATGATAGTCATAGGAGTGCTTCTGCGGGCCGACATCGATGTCGATATCGCTGACATATTCGTCGCCAGACACGGTCGATGCCGCCTCGGGGAAATCGAACCGCAGCCAGTGCACCTTCTTGTCGAGAATCTTGCCGCCCGATGTCACGGCAACGTAGTACGGCACCTTGTAGTGAACCTCTTCCCCGCCCGGCGGCCGCGAGGCGGTGTAGTAGATCCGGACATTGGCGTCGGCGGTCCTGCTGCGCTTGGAGTAGTCGCAGCGCGTCTTCACATTGGTCATCGCCACGCTGTAGATCACGCCGGACGGGTCGACGCCCTTGGCCGGATCGAAGACCGGAAGGCTGGCGGTCTCCGCCAGGATGTTCGCGTCGGGACAGACCGAGGCGCTGTCCGAGGCCACATAGTCCACGGCACTGTCCCAGGTCGAACAACCGGAAAGCGAGACGATGGCCAGTGCGGAAACAACAACGGTGCGGACAAGCTCTCTCATGGTGCGCTCAAACTGCCTATAACTGGTGCGATGGAGGGATGCCTCCTACCGCCCCCATTGCGGCGAAATCAAGCCATCCGGAACCAACCAACAAGTACGCGTCTTCCCTTGACTTTTGGCAGGCTGCGGTTGACTCCTGGCCCGGCGCCTGGGAGCGCCGGACTGTATCGAAGCGGGCTCTTGATGGGAAGCTCAGAACACACCGTCCTAAAGCCGCACATCCGCGTGCTTCTGGCCGCGCCACGGGGCTTTTGTGCGGGCGTGGAGCGGGCGATTCGCATCGTCGAAACGGCCCTCAACAAGTACGGATCACCCGTTTATGTGCGTCATCAGATTGTCCATAACCAGCATGTGGTGGCGCGGTTGCAGCGTCTGGGCGCGGTGTTCGTGCGCGAACTGGACGAGGTGCCAGATAACAGCCCTGTAATCTTCTCGGCCCATGGCGTGCCCAAAGCCGTGGTGGCGGAAGCCAAACGACGCCATCTGTCCTTCCTCGACGCCACCTGCCCGCTGGTGTCGAAGGTCCATGCCGAAGCCGAGCGCCATTTCAATACCGGCCGCCATGTGCTGCTGATCGGCCATGCCGGCCACCCCGAGGTCAAAGGCACCATCGGACAACTGCCGCTTGGCGCCATCACGCTGATCGAAAGCAGAGAGGACGCCGACACCTTCACGCCGGACAATCCGGCGAAGCTCGCCTATGTCACGCAGACGACGCTCTCGGTCGACGACGCTCATGGCATCGTCACCGCCTTGCGCGCCCGCTTTCCCGCGATCGCCGGACCGCGCAAGGAGGATATCTGCTACGCCACCACCAACCGGCAGCGCGCCGTCAAAAGCATCGCGGCCAGTGCCGACGTGGTTCTGATCATCGGCTCGCCGCGCTCCTCCAACTCCAAGCGGCTGGTGGAGGCGGCAAAACGCGCCGGCGCCCGCAAGGCGGTGCTGATCGAAAGCGCCGACGAGATCGATTGGTCGGATTTCCAGGACGTTTCCACGGTCTCCATCTCGGCGGGGGCCTCCTCGCCCGAGCACCTGGTGGATCAGGTGATCGAAGCCATCCGGGCGCGCTACGATGTCGATCTGGAGGAGACCACCGTGACCCGCGAAGATGTGACTTTCAACCTGCCGCGGGCCCTGGCAATGTGAGGGCCGCATGGCCGTCTATACCGAAGTCTCGTTCGAAGAACTGGAAAGCTTCATCGCCGGTTACGACATCGGCGTGCCGCTGACGTTCAAGGGCATCGCCGAGGGCGTCGAGAATTCCAACTATTTTCTGCAGACCACCAAGGGCTCGTTCATCCTCACGCTGTACGAAAAGCGCGTGCACAAGGAGGATCTGCCGTTTTTCCTGGGCCTGTTGGAGCACCTGGCGGCCCACGACATCTCCTGCCCGCTGCCGGTGCGCAACGCGGCGGGCGAACAATCGGCGGTGCTGGGCGGCCGTCCGGCGGCGCTGCTGACCTTCCTCAACGGGCTTTCGCTGCGGCGGCCAGAGGCCGGCCATTGCGCGGCGGCCGGCGCCGCATTGGCGAAGATGCACGACGCCGGGAAGGATTTCGGCCTGCGCCGCCCCAATGCGCTGGGCCACACCGGTTGGAGCGATCTGGTGACCGCCTGCCTGCCGCGCGCCGATGCGGTGGAGCCGGGCCTCAGCGACCTCATCAAGACCGCCCATGACGAGATCACGGCCGCATGGCCGGAAGGCCTGCCGGAAGGCGTCATTCACGCCGATTTGTTCCCCGACAACGTGCTGTTCATGAATGCCGACGTCTCGGGGCTGATCGATTTCTATTTCGCCTGCAACGACGCCTACATTTACGATCTTGCGGTGTTGCTGAACGCCTGGTGCTTCGAGCCGGACATCGCCTTCAATGTCACCAAGAGCAAGAGCCTGATCGCCGGCTATCGCCGGCAGCGCGACCTCTCCCGGGCCGAATGCGACGCCTTGCCCATCCTGGCGGCGGGCGCAGCGCTGCGCTTCCTCTTGACCCGGCTCTACGATTGGCTGAACCACGATCCCACCGCACTGGTGCGGCCCAAGG
>JBJKRM010000211.1:0-3368 GCA_046704685.1 Rhizomicrobium sp. | reverse complement strand
ACTTGCTGATTGCCAGCCCGATCCCCATGCCGTGCGGCTTGGTCGTGACGAACGGCTTGAACAGGCGATCGGCGATCTCGCTGGAGATACCGGGGCCGGTGTCGGCGACGGAAACCTCGATGCGCTCGTGATCGGCCTTGCCGATCGACAGCATGATTTCCCGCATGTCCGATTGCGCCATCGCCTCCACGGCATTGCGCAGCAGATTGACCAGCACCTGCTGGATCTGCACGCGATCCACCATCACCGGCGGGAGATCCGCATCGTGCAGGAAGCGGGTCTGGACGTTGGCCGACTTGGCACCGATCAGACCGAGCGCCATGGCGTCGTCGGCAATCTCGACGACGTGCTCGACGGCGCGCTGAGCGGCGCGCTTCTCGACGAAGTCGCGCATGCGGCGGACGATCTGGCCGGCCCGTTCGGCTTGTTCGGCAACCTTGCCCACCACGCCATTCACTTTCTCGATGGCGGATGGATCGCCGGAAGCGGCGATTCGTCTGGCCACATTGCTGTAGTTCAGCATGGCGGCCAGCGGCTGGTTCAGCTCGTGGGCGATGCCGGCCGATACCTGTCCGAGCTCGCTGACTCGCGCCACATGCACGAGTTCCTCGCGCAGGCTGAGCAGGTGCGCCTCGAAGGTGGCCCGCTCGCGGTAGAGCGAGGAGAGGTCATGGACGATGCCGACGAAGACCCGCTTGCCGTACAGCTCACCTTTGCCAACCGACAAATACATCGGGAAGGTGCTGCCGTCCTTGCGCTGACCGCTGACTTCACGGCCGATGCCTACCACGCGCGCTTCGCCGGTTTGCCGGTAGCGCTGGATGTATCCGTCGTGTTCCTCCCGGTAGGGCGGTGGCATCAACATCTTGACGTTACGCCCGAGCACTTCGTCTTCCGTGTACTGGAAGAGCCTGACGCAAGCCTCGTTGTAGACCTGGACGATGCCGGCTTCGTCGATCACCATGATGCCGTCGACGGCGGTCCGGATCAGCGCCCGAAAGAGGCTGCCTTCTCGAAGCTCTTGTTCCGGCCAAGGGGGGCTGTAATCCATGTCCATTCGCGAGTATCCGACTACCAAACACATCCGTCGCGGAGCCTGCAGTCCGATTTTCTCGCGGGCCTGTTTCCACGCAACAACGATTTGGAATTATAATAAGAAACAACAGCCATTTCTACATGGATGACGGAGGCGGCACGCAAGGCGTGGCCGGGCAGGCTCTATGGTGGATCGGCGCCAGAAAACGGCTAGATCACGCCCGAAGCGACGCAGAGGGCCACAGCCTGGGCCCGCGACTTGGCGCCGAGCTTGCGCCGCGCATTCAGCACATGGGTCATGACCGTCGTTTCGGCCAGCCCGAGGATTTCACTGATCTCCCAGTCGGACTTGCCCTCGGCGACCAGCGCCAGGCAGTCGCGTTCGCGGGACGACAGCTTGGGCGTCTTGCGGGCTTTGCGCGGGGTTAGATTGCACATGCGGTGATGCAGCACGGTGGCCGCAAGGCCGATCGCCGCCTGTTCCTCCGCCGGAAGTTGGTGCAGGCGTTCAAAGGCGAGACTCGTCACGCCCACATAGCCGTCGGGTCCGTGCACGGGGGCGCCGATGCCGTCGGGCAACTGCCAATCCGCCAGCACCTGAACGAGTTCGCGTTCGCCGTCGGTTCGAATCTCCGACTGCAACCAGCGGAAGGGTTCGTTCCGTCGGCGCGCCTCGCGGGTCAGGAAGTTGGATTCGGCAAAGCGGCGCTGGCTGAACAGGTCTTCCCAGCCCGGCGGTGAGATCCTGGAATAGATGTATTCGTCGGTGGGACGTGCCGACAGTATGCCTCGCGCATAGATCGCGCGCGCACCATAGGCTTGCAGGGCAGTGAACAGGCGGCGGCCCAACTCGGCGGCGCTTTGCGCTTCCGCCGCCTTCTCGATCAGATCGAGCGCCATCGCGGATACGCGGAACGTCATGCCATTTCCCAACTCAGCAGCCGGTATACCCCTCCTATAAAAACAGGATTGTCGCCGACCCCGCAATGTTTCTTGCTTTGCGACGGGAAATCGAAACCTGCCGATGCGTCAGAAAACGATTTTCTGCGGCGGTACAAGGGGACATTTGCCATGCAACGCAAAACATCTGCCGCAACGTCATTGGGAACGTTTGAGAACGCAACATTTCATGACCGGATTCACCCGGTGTGTTTGGGAAAAGAGGAGAAGTGAAATGCGATGGATATTCGGCGCGGCGGCGTCGCTTGCCATGGCCGTGACGGCGGCGCAGGCCGGCGTGATTACCAATATCGACATATTTTCGAGCGATACCGGCAGCAACTACTACTTCGGCCATTGGAGCGGCGCGATCAACGGCGCCGCCATACAGGCGGTCGTCGAAAGCGGCACCGGCAATACGGGGACCGGCCTCACCTTCGCCGACGCGAGCGGCCAGTATCTCGAGGTTGACAATGGTGGCAGCGTGACCATCGGTTCGCTGTCGATCGCCTTGACCTCCAATTCCGTCGTCAACACCCTGTTCAACAATTTTTACGGCGATGCGATCGGCTCGGATGAGGGGCAGGTCACATTCTTCAACAGCAGCGGCGATTCACTGGCGGTATCGCTCGTGGCGGGCCAGAGCATCCGGGACTACAACAACAGCGGCTACGCCAATACGCTGTCCGGGGCGAGCCCCGGTGTGACGGCCATGAACTGGTGGAACACCGGCGACGCAGGAAGCACTGTGAACGGCGAGCCAAGACAGCGCCTCGATGCGCAGACCTTCGTGCTGCCGGCATCCTGGGCCGGCACCAGTCTGACGAAGGTCGAGGTGTCCGATCCCGCCGGCAACAGGGGGCTGGATATTCTTTCCGCCATGCAGGCCAACGTAATGCCAGGCACTGTGACGTCGACGGTCGCCGAACCTGCCAGCGTGTGGTTCATAATCGCTGGGTTCGGATTGCTTGGCGGCATGGCCTGGCGCGGTCGCGCAGCGGTCTGAGCGAACGAAACGCGGATTGTTCCACTCGAACGGCGGGACGGGCAAAATGCCTTTCCTGCCGTTTTCCTGCGTTGTTCGGCCCAAGCTCCACTAGAATCATATAGTTGCTAATGATCCGATTCCAACATTCGCAAAAGTGCTTGGCGTAGAGCGGATGCGAATGCTGGAATCGGAGCACTGGAAAGTCCCGGCCGGCGCTCTGATTTGAAGCCGCTATCCGGATTGGAGCACGGCCAAGGAAAGAGGCCGGCTTGGCGGCGTGCTGTCACCACGCCTGCAGCGGGTGTGCACAGGAACTCGCTGCGCTACGTCATCGGTCTGCGCGTACTCTTGCTCAAGTCCCTGGGCGCCAATATGATTTTGCGTTCCCACGTCGCAATCCGGCGCG
>JBJKRM010000210.1:0-3529 GCA_046704685.1 Rhizomicrobium sp. | reverse complement strand
ATCCTGGTTGGTTCTGTGGGACCGGACGGCACGATCTCGACCTTCTCCAACCGGCCTGGCAACGCCTGCATCCTGATCAACGGTGTCTGCCAGGAACAGAACAAGCTGATGTACCACTTCATCGTGGCGCCCGGCGAGAACATCCTGGTCTCCGACAACAACGGCGGCACGACCCGCATGACGGGCACCTCCTTCGCAGCCCCGTTGGTCTCCGGCGCCATCGCGCTGCTGCAGGACCGTTGGCCGTGGCTCAAGAACTATCCCGACGAGACGACGCAGATCATCTTCCGTTCGGCCAGAGATCTGGGCGCACCAGGCGTCGATCCGGTCTATGGCTGGGGCGAACTCGACATCCAGGCAAGCCAGTCACCGCTCGACTTCAACAGCCTCGTGGTCTATCAGCCGAACAACAATCCGATGTGGCGGAACGCCTCAACTTGGTCGTCAACATCGCTCAAGTCTGCATTGTGGAATCCGGGGCAACTCGGGCTGTGGCAGCAGACATCGGCTTATATGGTCGCCTTCGAGAAAATCGGCCACACCTACCGCGATTTCGAGATCCCGCTCAGCTCGCTCCTGACCGGCAAATCGATCAACACCGGTAGCGGATTGGATCACTTCCAGACCTACCTCTACCAGCGTCTGATCGACTGGGCGCATGCACCCCACGCCATGGGCTTCAATTCCCGCTCGCAGGTGTTCGCCAGTGACGACTGGACCCTGAGCGTGACAACCACCGCGGCCTCGCGTGAGGAACTGCGCCGCAGCGGCCGCACGACGTATCAAGACATCGTGGTGTTCAACCGCGCCACGGGCCTTGGCCTGCGCGTCGGCGAGGGCGACGGCGCCCATGCCTTGATCGGGCAGAATGGCTTCTCGCAGCGCACCGACCTTGACCCGGCCACCGGCGGCGTCAACCCAATCCTCGGCCTGGCATCCGGTGGCGCCTACGGCAGCGTGCAGATGCAGGTCGGCAAACTCAATGTCAGCGCCGGCTTCACGCAGAAGACCGACAACCATACGATCATCGATCCGATCTACGGACCGACACTGGTCGAAGCTCTGGCGCCCAACCGCTCCTCGGCCTCCGTCGTCACGATGGTCTACAAGGTCCAGCCGGCGCTCAAGCTAACGGCATCCTTCACCAACCTGCGCGAAGAGGACGGTCTTTTGGGATCGCAAGGCGCCGGTCTATTCAACATGGTGGGCGGCTCGCATACCACGGCGACCACCGTCGGCGCGACGCTGACTCTCAACGGCGGCTGGAAGATTCTGGGATCGGCCACCCTGGCGCGCAGCGCGTCGCCGCAGTTCGATAATGCAGTCCTGTCGTTCTCCACGCCGAACCTTACCTCCACAAGCTACGAACTGGTGGCCGTCAAGTCGGCGCTGCTGGCCGACGGCGACCAGATGCGCCTGACCCTGGCACAGCCGCTGCATGTCGAAAGCGGAGCCATCAGCTATAATTCGATGCAGGTCGTCGACCGCAACACCGGCGAGATCGGACCGCTCAGCCAGACCTGGAGCGTGTCGGGCAACCGCGAGTACCGCTTCGAGGCGCTCTACTCGCTGCCGATCCTGGAAGGCGCCGGCAGCGTGGCCCTTTACGGCCTGGCTGATGTCAATCCACGCACCAGCACCAGCGGTGCGCCGGAGCTGGCGATCGGCAGCCAACTGCGCTTCTCGCTATAAACGACCCCCCTGGAAACCACCAACCGAAGGAATGTGTCGCGGGTCTGAACAACCCGCGACACTTTTTTTTGCGGCGCATTGCATGTCGCAGCCGCCTTCTCCGACAAAACCCGGAACCAGATGCCTAGAACGAGGCCAAGCGGCGGAAGCCCTTGTCCTTGAGGGGCTCGGCCTTGTGGATTTCCACATTCGTCACGCGAGAGCCCGTCGGGCCGCGCATGCACAGCCCGACAAAGGTCTCCACTGCGGAGTTGGGGCCGGAGACCATCACTTCCACCGTGCCGTCATAGCAATTGCGGACCCAGCCATCGACGCCGAGCCGGTGCGCCTCGGTGATGACGAAATGCCGGAAGCCGACGGCCTGGACAAAGCCTTCGATCTTGAGGCGGAGATGAGTCAGGTCTTCTTCGTCTGCCATAACGTATCACCCACAGTCGCACGTCATTGCGGCGCCAGCAACGCCATTGAACGCGATCAAGCGAACTCAAGAATGACGTCGTGAAGCGCCAAATTGTCGCCGGCCCGCACCTTGACCTCGCCAATCGTGCCGTCGCGCTCGGCGACCAGCACGTTCTCCATCTTCATCGCCTCCACCACGGCCAGAGGCTCGCCGGTCTTCACGTCCTGCCCCACATCGACATTGACCGAGACCACGAGGCCGGGCATCGGGCACAAGAGCTTCTTGGACGTGTCGGCCTTGACCCGTTTGGGCATGTATTTCGCCAGATCCGCGGCACGCGGCGGGCGCACGGAGACCAGCGTCTGCTGACCGCCCTGTGACAGGCAATAGGCGCCGGGAAGGCGTGTGATCTGGACGGTGTATTCCTGGCCGCCCTCGCGGACCCGCAGCATCGGCTGGCCCGGCCCCCAATTGATGCCGGCGTTGTAGTCCTCGCCGTTGATCTTGGCGAACAACTCACCACCGGTGAGGAAAGCATCGGCAATGGCGAACGCCTCGCCGTCGAGCGTTGCCGTGAACCTTTCCGAGGCGATGTGGGGTCCGTTCAGCGTGCCCGAGATTCCGCTCGCCCGCTTGGTTCGCAACAGCTTGGCGGCCACCGCGGCGGCGACGAAGCGCCGCTTGGCCGACGCGTCCATCGCCAGCCCCTTGAAGCCGTGCGGATATTCCTCGGCAATGAAGCCGGTGGACAGCCGCCCTTCCCGGAACCGCGTGTTGTGCATCAGAGCGCTGAGGAAAGCCACGTTGTGCTTGATGCCCGACAGCACGAATTCATCGAGGGCGACCGACATCGCATTCACCGCCTCGGCGCGCGTCGGCGCATGGGTGGAGACCTTGGCGATCATCGGATCGTAATGGATCGTGACCTCCTCGCCCTCATGCACGCCAGTGTCGATGCGCAGACGGGCCGGCCCGATCATGCCCTCTTCCGGCGTTAGGTAATGCACCAAGCGGCCCGACGACGGGAAGAAGTTGCGCGCCGGATCCTCGGCATAGATGCGCGCCTCCAGCGCCCAGCCACTGGACTTCACATCGGACTGCTTCAACGGCAGTTTCTCGCCAGCCGCAGCGCGGATCATCAACTCGACGATATCTAGTCCGGTCACCATCTCGGTGATGGTGTGCTCGACCTGCAGTCGCGCATTCATTTCGAGGAAATAGAAATTCTTGTCCTGGTCGACGGCGAACTCGACGGTGCCGGCATTGTCGTAACCGGCGGCTTTGGCCAGCGCCACCGCCTGACCACACATCGCTTCGCGCATCTTGGGATCGACGAAGGGCGACGGGGTCTCCTCCATCACCTTCTGATAGCGACGCTGCACCGAGCATTCGCGCTCGCCAAGATGGATGACATGGCCGTGCTTGTCGCCCATCACC